>CAZAKD010000359.1:690-1512 GCA_964485435.1 uncultured Lachnospiraceae bacterium | reverse complement strand
TTGGCACAATCAAGCCCTACCTTAACATCTTTAAATGTTCTTGTTGCTAAAGACATAAGATATCCGATATAACGATGACGTCCAATTGCATGATCTATAGTTCTTCCAATATGTTCTCTGGTTGCAAGAGGTATACTATCCACTTCTTCGTCTATGTAATCTTCAATTAGTGCTTCAACCTCTGCTTCTAATTTATATCCATTTCCATTTATAATCTTAATCCCATTGTCATAATATGGGTTATGACTTGCTGATATCATGATTCCACAATCAAAATCTTCACTTCTTACTACATAGGACACACTTGGAGTAGAAGTAACATGTAGAAGATATGCATCTGCACCACTAGCTGTCAACCCTGCAACAAGAGCATATTCAAACATATAACTTGATCTTCTTGTATCTTTACCAATCACTATCTTTGCTTTATGTTCTTTCCCATAGTAATTCCCTAAGAATCTACCAACCTTATATGCATGTGTAACATCCAAATCTACATTTGCCAATCCCCTAAAACCGTCTGTTCCAAAATATCTTCCCATCACTAAACCAGCCTTTCCAACTAAAGGTATTACCTTCTTGCACATTATTTTTTCCTAATTTAATACTATTCACAGATATCCTATTCTAACACAAATCATCTAATTTGTGAACTAATCCCACATAAAAAACTAGACTTAGTTACGGAACTCATCCATAAACGACTTAGTCACGGAATGTCTCCACGAAAATGCTTCTGAAAAGGAGCCGCTCTCGCTTAGTTGCACTTCGTAGTGGTACATAAGGCTCTAAAAGACAGAGGTATCAAAGGCTATCTTGGGC
>CAZAKD010000359.1:0-680 GCA_964485435.1 uncultured Lachnospiraceae bacterium | reverse complement strand
CAAAAACTCCTTTTTCAGAAGCATTTAATCGTGGCAACGTTCCTGATTATTGGTTTGGGGAGAGTTTGTTAGGGTTAGGGGCGTTTTCTGTTCTAAGTTAGGAAAACTGCTGAAGCGATGCCCGAAATCCACAATGTCAATGTTTCTTATACCATGGTCACAACTTATGCCAGAACTGTAGCTGTAATTGTTAAACAATTAGATACCTACGGCTATAAACCATCAAGTGATTTGTCTGAGATGAAACTTATATAAAAGTCAGAGGTATCAAAGGCTATCTTGGGCTCATTTAAATACAATTTCATGCTCTATAATTGGCTATCAAGTCTCAAAAAATAGAGATGTGGTCCATGCATTCTTACAATGCGAATGTCATTTGATAAATTCAAAGAGTTTTCAGGTAAAGTTTAAGGTTTATTGCTGATGGATATCGATCTGCAATAATATGGAAGCAATGTTTTGTGACTCAAGTTTTCACAACTTGCATCACACCACCAATATATCCCTTTTAAATTATATCTACAACCTACCAAACACTAGATGCAACTAAGCGAAAGTGGCTCCGAATTCCTACATTTGTTGAAATCATATTTTCAAACTTGGTCTGGCGCGAAGCCATACACTAAAACATTGATTTCAACAAATAAATTGGGAAATCGGAGTTTTTGCATGCGTTGGCA
>CAZAKD010000358.1:0-1514 GCA_964485435.1 uncultured Lachnospiraceae bacterium | reverse complement strand
TCTAATGGAATCCATTTTTTTATAAAATCTTCTAACTTTTCTGCTCCATTGCGCTTTAATATTCGTTCCTCTTGAATTACTGGATTCACCCTTAGATATACTTTGTAGTCATAAGCATCTAATAAAGAAGGGTGCAGCGCATATGTTCCTTCCACTATTGTAAGCTTAGTGGGCTCAACAACTCTTACTTCACCGTAATCCATAGTAGAGCAAAGAAAGGGCTGATAGGTAATTAATCCACCTTCTAGTATTCCTTGCAGTATTTCTTCTTTAAATCTTTCATAATGTACATTCCCACCTGGCTCTGATAACCGTTTCTTTGTCTTCATCTCTAATGGCAGAAAATAATCATCCATATGAAATACATTACAGTGAAACTCCTGCTCTATAAGATTAGCCAAATAGCTTTTCCCTGCCCCACACATACCATCTATCGCTACTATTGTAGGTGTATCTAGCTCTTCTAAAAGCTTTAGTTGTTCATATAGGTTTGGGAATTCACTTAAGATACCTTTGTATTCTTCCCTTATCTGTCCTTTACATTCAGCAATCATAGTTTCTCCTTCCTAAAAATAAAATCATGAAGACAACCACTCCTTTGAAATGGCATTAATCTTCATGATTTTCTTCTTCTATATTCATTTTTATATCAAAATCTATATGCTAGAGTCCTGATAACCTTCATGATTACCTAAGATAGTCTCTTTATTCTTGTTCATACAGATTTCTCTTACTTAAGTCTTCCCTAACAAGCTTGATACTATAATCAATATATGCATCTGTTGTTAGATTCATATCTGATGCAATGGTAATATTACAGCGATTTAGAGGAATAAGTATCTTTTGTGCTGGACTTGAACTAATAGCTGTAGCCATCTCTGGTGTCAATTCCCCTAACATAGAATTGGCAGCTACTATTGCGATTGGACCAAGAATGATATGGGATACCTGGGATGTTCTGATAATGGCATTTTCTCCTGTTGCTCCTATATCAGCTCCAGCTTTTATCATGTTATTGGTGGCTGTAGAATTTGTTCCTAGTGCACAAATAACTACTCCTTTATTCTTGGGAATTATTTTCCTTAACTTCCCGACGATATTCCTTCCAATTCCTCCACCTTGTCCATCTATGACTGAAATCATAATCTCTTCGGGTATCATATCTATACACTCCCTTCTACTATGATGTAAGAACATAATAACACATTCCACAAGAAAATTGTACTAAATTTTACACAAACGTTTGTTATTAACAATAATCATTAAGGAACACTTGTAATTCCCATCATATATGATATAATCCGACTAGAGTTTTATCTTCTAGTATCATTTTTTTTCCTCGTTTTATACTAAATCTATATATTATTATCACTTAATGTTTGACAAATTAATATATTTTCTATGTGGAGTGTATATTATTATGAATAAACAACTTAAATTACTTCAGAGATCGAAGGTGTTAAAAACACTTGAAGTCGAAAAAGTTAAACATGATTTGGGTAAAATTAAAAACT
>CAZAKD010000357.1:0-1514 GCA_964485435.1 uncultured Lachnospiraceae bacterium | reverse complement strand
GAGCCTAAGTGCCGACGAGTGCAAAAACTCCTTTTTCAGTAGCATTTGCTCGTGTTATCGTTCCTGATTACTGGCTGGTGTGTGAATAGTAACTAAGAATGATTTTCAAAATAATGAGCTAATTATACTTGACAGTAATGAAAAAAAGAGATATTGTTTTAGTATAGTATATTTAATATACTTTATTTTTCAAAAAGGAGGAAATTAATATGACAAAGTATGAATGTCCATGTGGATATGTATATGATCCAGCAGTAGGTGATCCAGACAATGGTGTAGCTCCAGGAACTCCTTGGGAAGAAGTATCATCAGATTGGGTATGTCCAGTATGTGGTTTAGACAAAGATTCTTTTGTAGAACTATAATCAAAAGAGTTTAGGGAAATCGATAAGAACAGAAATTAATAAATAAGAACAGAGGAATGCACATATATGCAGAATCTGTTCTTATTTTGCATATCACGTATTGCTTTGGCAGTTATTATTCACACACTAGCCAGTAACCAGGAACGATGACCCAAGTAAATGCTACTGAAAAGGAGTTTTTGCGCTCGTCGGCACTAAGGCTCTGTCCTTTAGAGCCTTATGTACCGCTACGTAGTGCAACTAAGCGAAAGCGGCTCCTTTTCAGAAGTAATTACTTGGGTCATCGTTCCGTCACTTAAGTTGACTTTGAATAGTAACCTTTGACACGCTGTCACGTTGAACAATTATCAAATTTACTTGTAGAATTATTCGAATTCTGTTATAATTTTTTACAAGTATGGTTCATATTATAAGAAAATAAGTGGAGGTACAAACATTGACATCAGATACGTTAGAGATACTAGTTACCATGTGTATATACATGATAATTGTAATTGGAATTGGAATCTATTTTGCAAAGAGGTCTAATGAGAATTCAGAGAATTATTTTTTAGGGGGAAGATCTTTAGGCCCTTGGGTCGCTGCTATGAGTGCAGAAGCATCTGATATGAGCGGTTGGCTTCTAATGGGATTACCTGGAGTTGCATATTGACTAGGATTAAGTGATGCCATGTGGACCGCCATTGGACTTTTGGCTGGTACTTATATTAATTGGCTTATTGTTGCTAAAAGGCTACATAGTTATTCTATTATTGCAGGTGATTCTATCACGATACCAGATTATTTCAGTAATCGTTTTAAAGAGAAGAATAAGATAATTATGACAATATCAGCATTGTTTATTATTGTATTCTTTACAATCTATGCAGCTAGTTGTTTTGTTACGGTAGGAAAATTGTTTCATACATTATTTGGACTTTCTTATCATACAATGATGATTGCAGGAGCTATATTTGTTATTGTGTATACATTTATAGGTGGATTCTTAGCAGAGAGTGTATCTGATTTTATGCAAGCAATTATTATGATTATTGCACTTTCTTTAGTAGTTGTAGCAGGTGTAGTAAATGCAGGTGGTGTATCTGCTATAATAGATAATCTACGTCATATACCAGGATTTTTATCTTTTTTTGGTATTGCTACACCTGA
>CAZAKD010000356.1:0-1532 GCA_964485435.1 uncultured Lachnospiraceae bacterium | reverse complement strand
TTATTAAAGCCTTCTGATGGTGCTCCAGTTGCAGTTCCTTCACAGGATATGGTCCTTGGAATCTATTATTTGACCCTTCATAAACCAGGTGATATGGGTGAAGGACATGGATTTAAGAGCGTAAATGAAGCGATTCTTGCTTATGAAAATGGAGTTATTACTCTTCATGCGAAGATTCGTGTTAGAAGAAGTGGTGTTAATAGTAAAGGTGAAACTATTACAAAGATAGTTGAGTCAACATTAGGTCGATTTATATTTAATGAAATTATAAGTCAAGATTTAGGATTTATAGATAGAACAAAGGAAGAAAACCTATTATTACCAGAAGTTGACTTCCATGTAGCGAAGAAGCAATTAAAACAGATTCTTGAAAAAAATATTAATACTCATGGTGCAACAAGAACAGCCGAGACTCTTGATGCTATTAAAGAATTAGGATACAAGTATTCTACACGCGCTGCTATGACTGTATCTGTATCTGACATGACAGTACCAGAGAAAAAGAAAGAAATTATTCAAGAAGCAGAGGCAACAGTAGAAGAAATAGCGAAGAATCATCGCCGCGGTTTGATGACAGAAGAAGAAAGATATAAAGCAGTCATTGAGACTTGGAAAGAAGCAGATGATGAGATCACTGATGCGCTATTATCAGGACTAGATAAATATAACAATATCTATATGATGGCTGATTCTGGAGCACGTGGATCTGATAAACAGATTAAACAGCTTGCGGGTATGCGTGGTTTGATGGCAGATACATCAGGTAGAACTATTGAACTTCCAATTAAATCTAATTTCCGTGAAGGACTTGATGTATTAGAATACTTTATCTCAGCTCATGGAGCTAGAAAAGGACTTTCAGATACAGCACTTCGTACAGCCGATTCAGGATACCTAACTCGTCGACTTGTTGACGTATCACAGGATCTGATTATACGTGAAGTAGATTGTTGTGAAGGCAAGGAAAGTCCAGGAATGGTAATTAAGGCTTTTGCAGACGGAAGAGAGATTATTGAAGATTTACAGGAAAGAATTACTGGAAGATATTCTTGTGATGAAATAGTGGATGATAATGGGGAAGTCATTGTAAAAGCAAACCATATGATTACACCAAAGAGAGCTGCAAGAATTGTAAATACTAAAAAGATGCAAAAAGATGGATTGAATGCTAAGATTAAAATTAGAACCATCCTTAGCTGTAGATCCCACATTGGTGTATGTGCAAAATGTTATGGTGCCAATATGGCAACTGGTGAAGCAGTTCAAGTGGGTGAAGCTGTAGGTATTATGGCAGCGCAATCTATTGGTGAGCCAGGTACTCAGGTGGTGTAGCTGGAGATGATATTACACAAGGTCTTCCTCGTGTTGAAGAATTATTCGAGGCAAGAAAGCCAAAAGGACTTGCAATTATTGCAGAATTTGCTGGTACTGTTACAATTAAAGATACCAAGAAAAAACGTGAAGTAATAGTAACCGATAGTGACACTGGAGAATCTAAGGCTTACTTAATTCCTTATGGTTCAAGAATTAAA
>CAZAKD010000355.1:0-1549 GCA_964485435.1 uncultured Lachnospiraceae bacterium | reverse complement strand
AGTCTTCCCTTGAGAGAAGTGTATCAAAGGCAAAAAGTGCTCTTGAGATTCTTGATCAGTATTGTGAAAAGGAAGGATCACTTCTTGCTATACTACAAGGAAGAAAGGAAGTTCCTACAGCAATATATGATGAGTTTTATGAAAAGCATGATGAGATTCGCAAGGTTGTAAAAAGAATTATAGAACGTTCTAAGATAATTGCTGAGAGTAAGGCTGAAATTGCAAGAATTAATTCACAGATGGAAACTATAGTACCATGGGTGGACTTAGATCTTTCTCTTGATTACAGAGGGACAAAGTGTACATCGGCCTGTATTGGAATACTACCGAATCAATGGACAGAGGAAGAGATATATCTACAGCTTGGTGAGTGTGGACCTGTTGAACTAGATATTATCAGCACCTCAAAAGAACAGACTTGTATTTTTGTTCTTTGCTTAAAGAAAAATGAGGAGAAGACGCTAGGGGCTTTAAGAGAAATGGGATTTGCAAAGCCACCATCAAGTAACAAGTTACCTCCGGCACAACAGCAAAATGAATTAAGCAACGAATTGAAAGCGAAAGAAGGTATAATCAAAGAAGCTCAAGAAGAGATTATATCGTTAGATACCTATAGAGAGGATATTTGTTTCTTTATAGATTTTAACTCTATGCGGAATGAAAAGTATGAAGTAATTAGTCATCTACTTCAGTCGAAAAACGTACTAATTCTTACCGGATATATAACAACGAATGAAGTTAATAAGCTAGAAGAAAGCCTGAATGATAAGTTTGATATTGCCATTGAGATAGAACCTATATCTAAAAAAGATGACGTTCCAATAGCTTTATCTAATAATTCGTTTGCTTCGCCATTAGAAGGAACGGTAGCAGCATATAGTTTGCCAGGAAAAGGCGAGATTGACCCGACTTCAGTTATGTCGTTATTCTATTATTTGCTCTTTGGTCTTATGCTTTCAGATGCAGCTTATGGAGCACTTATAGCTATAGCATGTGGCTTTATATTAGTTAAATTTAAGAACATTGACATTTCGGTAAAACAAACAATGAAAATGTACCTATTATGTGGAGTGTTTACTATATTTTGGGGGGTTTTGTTCGGTAGTTATTTCGGTGATGTGGTAGATGTTGTATCTGAAACGTTCTTTGGTAAAAAGGTTTCGATACCTGCACTTTGGTTCTATCCTGTAAATGAACCAATGAGAATGTTAGTATTTTCTATGTTATTGGGAATCATACATCTGTTTGCGGGTCTAGGGATGAAGATGTATCAGCTTATAAAACAAAGGCTGTATATAGATATAATATATGATGTTATTGCATGGTATGGCTTGTTAATTGGATCGATTTTACTATTATTGGCGAATGAACTTTTTGTTAATATATTGGGATTGAAATTTATTCTATCTTCTAAAATAGGAACATTTGCAGCTATATTGGCAATTGCCTCATCAATATTGATAGTAGCTACGAATGGACGCGAATCCAAGAATCCTTTCAAACGTTTCTTAAAGGGAATATTTAATACATCCCCTTCCCAATTCTCACC
>CAZAKD010000354.1:0-1551 GCA_964485435.1 uncultured Lachnospiraceae bacterium | reverse complement strand
GGTTCTAAGACTATGATTATTAGAGCAGCAGCTGGAAGAAAAATTCCTCATAGCAGAGTATTTGAAGGAGAGATTCTATACTTTATGAAAAAGGGGTCAGCTAAAATTACAGCTACTGCTACAGTAAAAACAGTGAAGAATTATGTTAAGCTTACGGAAGAACAGATTAATGAAACATTTAATAAGAATCAAGATAAACTTAATTTAACTAAAAAGCAGCAAGACCGGTGGCATAAAAAGTGTATGTGCTTGGTGGAATTTGGGGATATAAGTGGAATTGAACCACTAGATTTTGATCATCAAGGTAATATGGATGATTGGCTTATTATCGAAAAAATTGAGGATGTGGTTGTTGGTACAAGTATTCCTTATAACTATGAAAAGTCAAAACTTTAAGGGGAATTAGGCTGGTATCGCTATTTCAGAATGTTGGAGGAATAAGAGATTTTAGAGATGAGCAAAGTAAGAATTCATAAGAGGTAGGTATAGAATGAGAAACATAAAAATGACAATAGAATATGATGGTAGTAGATATCTAGGATGGCAAAGACTTGGGGATTCGGATAGGACTATTCAGGCTAAGCTTGAAAATGTAATATCTGAGATGACAGGTTCCAGAACGAATATCATTGGCTCGGGTAGAACTGATGCTGGTACTCATGCTAGAGGACAGGTTGCAAATTTTAAGACTACATCCAATATGATACTTAAAGAAATGCAGGCGTATATTAATCACTACCTCCCCCATGATATTGTAGTTAAAGAGCTTAATGAGGTTCATGAGAAATTTCATTCTAGATTTCATGTAGTTGGGAAGAAGTATAGTTATTATATCTGTAATAACAGTGTTCCATCGGTATTTGATAGAAAATATAGCTTTTATTATCCAGAGAGTCTTGATATTGGCAAGATGAATGCAGCCTGTAGTAGATTTGTTGGAACCCATGACTTCATAGGTTTTTCTTCACTAAAAAAGTCACCAAAGTCCACTATTAGAAGAATTGATAAAATCTCAATACACAAGGAAGATAATCTACTGAGATTTGTTTTTGTAGGAGAAGGCTTTTTATATAACATGGTAAGAATTATGATGGGTACCCTCTTAGAGATTGGTATTGGTTCTAAGGAATCAAAATATATAGATGAAATATTTATAAGTAAGACTAGAAGTGATGCGGGGTTTACAGTCCCAGCACAAGGTTTATTTCTAGATGAAGTATATTATTGATTTATCGATTAATATTGATGTAAATTTATCACACAAAAGGGCTATCGTATTAGTACGGCAGCCCTTTTGTTCAATCATTTATAAAGCTTTTACTTGGGATTTTTTAACTTCAAATCCTAACTTAAAGATAGATCTTTCGATATCCTTTATGGATGTTTTTTCATCATCAAAGTTTACTTTTACTTTGCTTGAGTTAAATAATACATTTAAACTATCCTTATCAATACCATCTAAAGATTTAACTGCATTTTCAATCTTCTGTAAACATGATGGACAAGTTAATGTTTCTAATTGAATCGTTGCTTTTTGCATATACATCTCTC
>CAZAKD010000353.1:0-1573 GCA_964485435.1 uncultured Lachnospiraceae bacterium | reverse complement strand
TTTCTGATGCTCCAACAACTTTTGCAGTGGGGCAACGGTATTTCATTTGGGATAGGTTTAAGTTGCTTCCATAGGCTATATATAATATTCCCTTCTCCATCTTGACCTCCTTACTGATTCATAGACATAGAAAAAGCAGGAGATTCTTCCTCCCGCCCATCTATTCTTATATCATTATTTTGTAATTCTATCGTTTCTTCTTGTTCTAAAGTCTCTTGTTCTCTCTTTTTTCTTAGCCTTTCTTTTTGTGCCTCTGCTTGTTCCGGAGACTTCCAGGCTATATTTCCTTCTAGATTGTCCAGAAGATGTTTTCTGGCAGTTTTAAACTCATCTCCAATTAGACCAAGTCTTAAAAGCCATACTCTAAATGTATACTTCTCATTTTCTGATACCGTTTTTCTGGGACTTGCAGACCTTTGGTTATAGGCCTGTGCTGTAATAGCCATGCAGAATTGCAGGTAAGCTTTTAATTTTCCTGCGTGTAAATGTGAATTAAAGGCGCGAAATTCTATTGTCCCCTTTTGAAATACAGAGTGTAAATTTAGGCAGTGATATCTGCTATCATGATAATGTTGGTGACTCCCATCTCTGCCTTTATACCATAGACTTTGAATAGCACTCTTGGTTTTGGGTTTCTTTTTATTTAGTTCTTCTAGGAAAGTATTATCAATCTTTTTACAATATCGTCTTTCTCTTTCCGAATCTACCTTTAGCGCTTTATATAACATATCTTCTTTTGCGGCTACAATATTAACAAGATTTCTAAGTTGATAAGCCTCAAATGGTGCTGAATTTATGTGAACATGTATCCCACAACTTTTATTACAAAATGCCCCTGCCCCTCTTAGTTTTCTTATCATCTCTTGAATATCTTCTATATCTTCATAGAAACAAATAGGACTTACTAGTTCAACACTATATTCCCTATCAGCTGCTTGTTTTCTATTTCCTACTTTCTTTTGGCAAGTTATACTAGCATCACTTACAAGCTTCCATTTCCTATTTTGATTATCAGTTACAGTATATGTTCCATAACCGCCTCCCTCAAAATCTACTATTCCATTAAGATATTCTCCAATAACCTGTGCTGCTCTCCTTCTTGTAATTCCAGTCATTTCTACTTCAACACCAAATTTTTGCTCCCTTAGATCCATCTCTTCACCACCTTACCATAGCTTTTTTGTTTTGATAATATCTATGGCATCTTGATATCCTGCGTATTTTGCTGATGTTACAATGAATTCTATAAGCCTTTCATTTCTCCAAGCGTCTATTAATTCTCCAGAACACTTATCATGAAGTTCATTGGTTTTAAAGATAGTATCTTCAATCACACTCTCTGTTTCTTTATATGATCCGTCAGATCTTTTACTGATAATCTTTAGTTTATCAATAAATTCATCTAGGATATTATCTAGTTTTTTAATATCTTTTTCATCATAATAATTATAAGCAAGGAATGGGTTATCGTATTCTTTACCATTAATACAAGCCTTTATCTGCTCTAATAACCTTGGGCGGCTCTTTGGTTCTACCTTTAAATACTGCTCCATAAAACAAAGCAAGTCATTAT
>CAZAKD010000352.1:0-1597 GCA_964485435.1 uncultured Lachnospiraceae bacterium | reverse complement strand
AATACTGGAACTAGCTAGGGATATAGAAGTGGAGATTATTCCGGGGGTAACAGCGGCATTCTCAGCAGCAGCAGAACTAGGCTCCCCTATAATGCATGACTATGCATCTATTAGTCTAAGTGATTTACTTACCCCATGGGAAGTTATAATTAACAGGGTAGAGAAAGCAGCAGAAGCAGACTTTGTAATATCCATTTACAATCCAAAATCAAAAGGTCGTAAGACTCATCTAGAAACAGCAATAAAAATTATTTCCAAACATAGAGATGGATCTACACCAGTAGGTATAGTAAGAAACTCAGGAAGACCAGATACAAGTATAACCATTACAACTCTTGCAGAAATAGACTATGAAACAGTAGATATGTTATGTGTCCTAATTATCGGAAATTCTAACACATTTATTAGGGATAACAAAATAATAACACCGAGGGGATACAATATAAAATGATATGGATCATAGGTGGAACTTCAGAAACAAGAAAGTTAATAGATAGATTAGGGGATTTTAATAACTATATCTTAACAATAGCTACTGAAGATGGAAAGGAATTTTTCGACACAGATAATCTATATATTGGAAGACTAAGCAAAGATGAAATGATAGATTTTGCAAAGGATAATAATATAGATATGATAGTAGATCTATCTCATCCATATGCAAAGATAGTTTCAGAAAATGCAAGCTTTGTAAGTGAAAAGCTTGACATAGAATATGTAAGATATGTACGTAAAATAGCAGTACACGATAGAGATAATATATATTTAAATTCCTATGAAGAGGCATTTGATTTTTTATCAAATGTTAAAGGAACAGTCTTCTTTACAACAGGTTCAAAGAATATAAAAGACTTTGAGAAGGTTAGAGGGGACAATAGATTTATCTACAGAGTACTACCAGCCCTTGAAAGCATAGAGCTTTGCAAGCAAAGTGATGTTCATATGAGGGATATTGTAGCTATCCTTGGCCCATTTTCCAAAGAATTCAACAAGGCAATGCTATCTGCTTATAATCCAGATTATTGTGTAATGAAAGATAGTGGTCATGCAGGAGGAACAGCAGAGAAGATTCAAGCCTGCAAAGAATTAGGTGTAAAACCAATAATCATAGGTAGAGATGAAGAAGAGGGAATTAGTGATTTAGAGACAATAGAGAATATAATTAGAAGAAAATACTTATTGCAAATGGCATAGATAATAAGGAGTTGAATCAAAATTAAAATAGCAATAGGGGTATGTGAGAAAATTACGGGAAGATGTTCCACCATGGGATGTTTTAAAGCATATAACAAGAAGGACAAGCACTTTGAAAGATATCAAGATACAGACGTAGATCTTCAAGCATTCTTTTCATGCAATATATGCTCTACAGAATCAAAAGAAAACATTACAACATTAGCCACAAGATTAAAGGATGCTGATGTTAAGATAATTCATCTTGGAGCATGTGCAGTGAAATGTAAGGCAGATAAATTATTAGAGATCAAAGAAGTATTTACATCTATGGATATGGAAGTTGTTGAAGGGACTCATTAAATTTATTTTAAGTGCCATAGTTTAATTATTGAAGGAATGAAAGCAGTTTCTGAGGAAAAAG
>CAZAKD010000351.1:0-1606 GCA_964485435.1 uncultured Lachnospiraceae bacterium | reverse complement strand
CAAATTGTGCATATAATTTATCGATATCCGTTAATGCCGCTTCACCTAGAACCACCATTAACTCTTTCGCTTCTTTACCTCTTGCATATGCTGCAAATAGCTGATTCATTGTATTCGCATGATCTGCTCTGGTTTTTCCTTCACCAATTCCTTTATCTTTCAAACGAGATAACGAAGGTAATACATCAATTGGTGGAGTTACATTTTTACGATATAGCTCTCTACTTAAGATAATCTGACCTTCCGTAATATATCCAGTTAAATCAGGAATTGGATGAGTCTTGTCATCTTCAGGCATAGTAAGTATAGGAATCATTGTTATACTTCCTGCTTTACCTTTAAGACGTCCAGCACGCTCATAAAGTGATGCTAGATCTGTGTACATATATCCTGGATATCCACGACGTCCTGGTACTTCCTTACGCGCTGCTGATACTTCACGAAGAGAATCTGCATAATTTGTAATATCTGTTAATATAACCAATACATGCATACCCTTTTCAAAAGCTAAATATTCAGCTGCAGTAAGTGCCATTCTTGGAGTTGCTATACGTTCAACAGCAGGGTCATTAGCCAAGTTAACAAACATAACTGTTCTATCAATTGCCCCTGTTTCTCTAAAGCTCTCTGTGAAAAAGTTTGCTTCTTCAAATGTAATACCCATAGCTGCAAATACAACTGCAAATGGTTCATCCGTTCCGCGAACCTTAGCTTGTCTTGCAATCTGTGCAGCTAGATTGGCGTGTGGCAGTCCACTTGCTGAGAATATTGGTAGTTTCTGACCGCGTACTAGTGTATTTAACCCATCGATGGCAGATACTCCTGTTTGAATAAATTCTTGAGGATAATTTCTGGCTGCAGGATTCATTGGAAGTCCATTAATATCCATTCTTTTCTCTGGCAGAATATCAGGCCCATTATCAATAGGGCGTCCTAGTCCATCAAACACACGGCTAAGCATATCATCTGATACACCAAGCTCCATACTTCTTCCCAAAAATCTTACTTTACTATTTGATAAATTTATACCTGTAGCACTTTCATATAGCTGAACCAGAGCATTACTACCATCAATCTCAAGTACTCTACAGCGACGCTTTTCTCCATTTGCAAGCTCGATTTCACCAAGTTCATCATAAGTTACATCCTCAACTCCACGTACAAGCATGAGAGGACCCGCAACTTCCTGAATGGTTCTATATTCTTTAGGCATCAGTCATCCTCCTTTTGTGATAATTGATCTATTTCATAATGTATCTTATGAATTATTTCCTGATACTGGGTTTCTACCGTTTCTTCCTCAATGGCTTTAAAACGTCCAATGTCCTCACGTACAGGAAGGCTCACTAAACCTTCCACTGATACACCATTTTCTAATGCTTCTGCAGCAATATCATAGAAGTTCAACAATAATTCCATCATATGATATTGTTTTCCAGGAGATGTATAGGTATCTACTTCATGGTATGCATCTTGGTGTAAGTAATCTTCACGAATAGAACGTGCCACTTCTAATTTCAAACGATCTGGTGCAGATAAAGCATCCATACCTACTAATCTTACGATTTCTTCTAATTCTGATTCATCATGAAGAATCTGCATAAAT
>CAZAKD010000350.1:0-1606 GCA_964485435.1 uncultured Lachnospiraceae bacterium | reverse complement strand
TGTGAGATATATAGATTATCTATATCAACTCCAATATTCTTGGCATATGCAGGATCTAATGCATGTTCCGCATCAATGAAACCTGCTATTCCACCTCTCTTCTGCACTTCTGCAACCATATGTAATGCAACAGTAGTCTTACCACTAGATTCAGGACCATATACCTCAATAATTCTACCTCTAGGAATACCACCTAATCCAAGAGCAATATCAAGACTTATCGATCCAGTTGGAATAGTTTCAATATTCATATTAGCAGCTGTGTCACCTAACTTCATTACTGCGCCTTTGCCAAATGATTTCTCTATCTGATTCAATGCAGATTCCAATGCCTTTATTTTGTTATCGTCCTTTATCATACCAAATCTCCTTCTCAATACGAACTAATGTTCTATTCTTTATAAATATAGTATCTTATTATTCTTATCTTGTCAACTATTATTTCCTTATACTTTCTACTATTATTTCCTAATATTTCTACCATTAACACAATAAATACTCTTTAATTCTTAGTCCTTGCAATGACTGTGCCTTAAAAAAGCAATGCAATTGTAAATAAACATAGGGGGATTAAGACATATTTTCAGAAAAAGGAAGTGAGAGAAATATTATAGATGTGAATAGATACAGAGATTATGAATGTATCAGTAGAATAATAAATTCAGAAATAATTATATAATTAATACAATAAAATCATTATACCATAACAAGTTATATATGTAAAGATATGTTTTACAAATATAACTTGTTGATATAATGTTAATATTGATCAAGAAAGCTGTGTTTCTCTCCATTCATTTGATATCCAATAATAGTCTCTAGATTAACATTATGAATACTTCTGAAGATATTCATATCAATAATAGAGCTTGTCTGTCTAAACTTCTTGATTAAGCTCTTCATTTCCTTCCTTTTAGAACCAATTCCATCATCACCCAGCATACAATTCTCCGTTAACCTACACGCACATTGGATAAAAGTAAGATGATTCGACCTCATCCAATTAATAATTGATTCTTCTTTTACAAGATACAAAGGGCGAATCAATTCCAGTCCTTCGAAGTTAGTGCTGTGTAATTTAGGCATCATTGTTTTAAACTGACCATTATAAAGCATGCTCATTAATACCGTTTCGATTACATCGTCAAAATGATGTCCCAATGCAATCTTATTACATCCTAATTCCTGTGCATGTCGATACAGATAACCTCGTCTCATTCTAGCACATAGATAACATGGTGAATCTTCAATTTGAGCCACAGTATCAAATATCTGTGTTTCAAACATTTTAATCGGAATATTAAGAGTTTTTGCATTGTCAATTATAACTTGTTTATTATACTCGTTATATCCAGGATTCATTACAAGAAATTCTAACTCAAATCTTACTTTTCCGTGTTTGGCAAGTTCTTGCATACATTTTGCAAGTAACATAGAATCTTTACCACCAGAGATACATACTGCTATCTTATCTCCTTCTTGAATGAGTTCATAGTCATTCACCGCTGTAATAAATTTGGACCATATTTCTTTTCGATATTTTTTAATAATACTTCTTTCAATTTCTTTATAAGGTTCCATAACGATATGAATATCCTTTCCTTTG
>CAZAKD010000349.1:249-1608 GCA_964485435.1 uncultured Lachnospiraceae bacterium | reverse complement strand
TACATAATTCTTCTAAGTTTTTGGCTTCCCATATAGAATCCCCTCTTAGGGTACTATTTTCATAGGGCTCCATTAATAAGGCTGTTTGGTTTTCAACTACACCATCTATATAGATTTTAACAGTATTTACCTGAATTCTATTGGATTCATATGATTTCCACTTCTGAAATTTATCATATATTTTTTCCAAAGACTCCAAAGGATACACATTCATTGCTAGATTTACATTTAGATGAAGCCTATTCTCCCTATCTAATCTCTGCAGAATCCTCCATTCCTTTTCTCCATCTCCTCCAAGAAACATCAGTGATTGAACACTTGTAATTCCGTTTCTTAACAACATATCCTGGTAGGACAATATAGCATTCTCTATCTCCAAGGAAGAAAACGATATCTCAGGAATTAGATCTTGAATTAGAAAAATATCTTCCTCCTGATATAAACATTTCTTTTTTTCATTGTCCCTATCTTTGCCCCTACGCTCAATATAATTCTTAATGAGCACATCATTGCATATGGCACTATGATAATCATCAGAATATAGAATTGCCATTCTGTCAGGATATTGTTCATCTAATACTTTCTTTATTCTCTTATATCCCTCCTGGTTAGGATACTTATTTAAGTTATTATTGTTCCAACCATATCCTCGAATCACAGGGTGTGTTTTTTTCTGATTGATTATATTCAGATAACCTTCTAAAGTCAATTCATCCCCTAAAAATACACCGTAATCCCGATATAGATAATCACCAGGAATATGGAGATGACTATCAATAAATCCTGGAACTAGATATAGATTACTACAGTCAATTATTTCATCTCGGCTACTAAGCCCCATGCCATTTTCTAATATTTCTTTAATTTTGCCGTCTTCAATTAAAAGAACACAATCTTTCTTTGTATCCCCACTTAGACTATAATAATCCACATGATGTAATTGAATCGATTTATTTTCCATAGGTTTGCTTTCTTTCTTTTCTATTTTTAGATATATTTTTAATTGTTCTCCATCGGAAGATTCGATAGATTATGTATAATAAAATGCAAGTACTTGAACTTACGGATAAGGATATAATATCTGATAAAGTAACCTGATCCGCCATAATTATGTCTACAAAGGCCTTAAAGGTTGGTATTACTTGAATCATTGTTAATACTAAAAGTAAGAAATTCATTAAAGATGCCTCTACCTCATCTTGTTCATTGGAGTTTAGAGTTATCATCTCATTTAGAATCGAACGGTACTTATAGTATTTCTCCAGTTCTTCAGGGAGTCCAAATCTTTGTGCTATCTCTTGTGATGATAATCTTACACTTGGATAACGAAGCCTCTTATGATCAATAAACATAATTGCA
>CAZAKD010000349.1:0-239 GCA_964485435.1 uncultured Lachnospiraceae bacterium | reverse complement strand
AATACATAGTTTAAATGATAGGAAACCCTTTGACATACTCTAGTTATGGCTGCCTCTTGGAATAGCAATACTTCAATGAAAAATATCTCTACGGCTTGAGATTTCAGGCGGAGCATTACATCTAGCTCTATATCATTTCGAATCTCTAATAAGCAACGGTCTGAAGCATATACCTGGGCGATACTATATTGGGCAATGTTATCCCCTGCCCAGTGATTTAGGGTCTTCCCACAGATATC
>CAZAKD010000348.1:0-1610 GCA_964485435.1 uncultured Lachnospiraceae bacterium | reverse complement strand
TAATAAAGATAACCGCGAACATCAATTCATTCCATGCTTGCAAGAATACAAAGATTGAAATCGTTGCAAGTGCTGGTTTCATCAGTGGTAATATTACCCTTACAAAGATGCCGTAGACGTTACATCCGTCAATACATGCTGCTTCTTCTAATTCTTTTGGAATACCTTCAATAAAACTGCTGCTAATCATAATCGCCATAGCTAGTGCAAAAGCAGAATATGGTAGTATTAATGATTGATAGGAATTGGTCATCTTTAGATTACGTAGAATAATAAATACTGGTAGAATCGCCGCATGGATAGGTACAGTTAATCCAAGCATAAATACATTGTTCATAAGCTTTCTGCCCTTCCAAACCATTCTTGTTAAGGCATATGTTGCCATTAACGCTATAATTGTTGTTAAGGCAATCGTGCATCCTGTTACAATAACACTATTCACAAAATATCTACCTACATTTCCTTTTGTTAATGCTGTAGTGTAGTTCTCCCATATCCAGTGCTTTGGTAGCCCAATTACATTAGAACCAAAGATTTCATCATTATCTTTTAATGAGAATGTTAACATCCAATATAGTGGAAAAAGCTGAATAACTGCCCAAAAGAGTAGGATAACAGCAATTATCTTATTTCCAATCTTAGCATCCCTCAGTCTTTTCAACTAGTCCACCTCCTCTGTTTTAAAGAATCTCCGAATTAATATTGCAAAGAAGAAACAGAGGAATATAATCCCTATCGCAATGGTACTACCAAATCCATATCTATTTCTTCCGAATATCATATTTACCATTAATGTACTTGGAACCTCGCTTGCATGAGCCGGTCCGCCATTTGTTAATACATATATTAAATCAAATGATTTTAATGAACCTGTCACTGCAAATATTACACATATCTTTATAATTGGCTTCAATAAAGGGATCGTGATATATCTTGCAATACCAACTTCTGTAGCTCCATCTATCTTTGCTGCTTCCCTTAACTCTGGTGATATGGATTTGATTCCCGCATACATGAGCAACATATGGTATCCAACATATTGCCATAATATAGGTATAAATACTGCAAATAATGCCGTATGTTGATCTCCCAACCACACTCTTGTGAGATTATCAAGTCCTAAATTTCTTAATCCTACATTTACAATACCATAGTCTGGATTATAGATCTTTAACCATAGCTGTCCGATTACTGTTGTAGATATTAGAACTGGGACAAAGAATACTGCAACATAGAATTTCTCTCTCTTCACTCCTTTGCCAAGAACAATGGCAAAGAAGAGAGAGATTGGTAGCTGAATAAGTGTAGAAAGCATTGCCAGAAGTAAGGCATTTTTCATGCTCTTTGGAAATCCTGCGGACTTACTTATAAAAAGTTCTATGTAATTTTGAATGCCTATAAAGCTTCCTTTCGTTATACCATCCCAATCTAGAAAGCTATAATAAGCTGACATAAATATTGGAATTATAATTATTACTGCAAATAATGCTACAGCCGGAAGCATAAATAAGCATATTGCTAGCTTGTTACTTCTTACTTTTTCCACCCTTATTCCTCCCGGTATATTTATTGTATTATTTTAGTCTGTTATTTCTCTAATTGATTAGCCA
>CAZAKD010000347.1:0-1639 GCA_964485435.1 uncultured Lachnospiraceae bacterium | reverse complement strand
TAACGATATCTCTATTATGGGTATTGATGATATTGATACTGCCCAATATGTATCTCCAATGTTGACCACTGTTCGTGTTCCAATGGAAGAGCTAGGTAAAATGACTGCCAAAATACTTATAGATCGTATTGAAAATGGTAAGAATCTTCCAATGAAGATAGAATTACCTTTTGATATTATTACTAGGGAAAGCTGTCAAGCACCTCATTAATATAAGGGTTACTATTCATAGTTGACTTAGTGACGGAACGATTATCCGTGTAAATGCTACTGAAAAGGAGCCGCTTGCGCTTAATTGCACTACGTAGCGGTACATAAGGCTCTAAAGGACAGAGCCTAAGTGCCGGCGAGTGCAAAAACTCCTTGTTCAGTAGCATGTACTCGGGTCATCGTTCCTGGTTACTGGGAGGTGTGGAATAGTAACCAGAAAGAAGGAATTTATATGAAAAAACAAATTTTATACTTAGAATGTTATTCTGGCATTAGTGGTGATATGACTGTTGCTGCCCTTCTAGATTTAGGTGCAGACAAAGATGTATTATTAGAAGGTTTGAAAAGCCTTCCTGTAGATGGATATAAGATTAAGATTGGACGCAGAATTAAGTCCGGAATTGATGCTTGTGATTTTGATGTTATTCTAAATGAATTAAATGATGAACATAAACATCATCAACATGACCACACTCATGAACATCAGCACATACATGAACATAACCATATACACGATCACGATCACCATGGGCATGAACATGAGCACGATCATCTGCAACGTAATCTATATGATATAAATGCAATTATAGATTCTTCTACAATTACAAATCATGCAAAGGAAATTGCTAAAAAAGCTTTCCATATAGTTGCTGTTGCAGAAGCAAAGGCACATGGAAAACCAATAGAAGAAGTCCACTTCCACGAAGTGGGCGCCATTGATTCTATTGTAGATATCGTCGCAACTGCTATATGTTTAGATAATCTGGGTATCGGTGATGTAATTGTGTCTAAGTTATATGAAGGTACCGGACATATTACTTGTCAACATGGAATTCTACCTATTCCTGTTCCCGCTGTTGCTAATATTGTTACTGCTCATAATATTCCTCTAGAGATTATAGCTGTGAAAGGAGAACTTGTAACTCCTACTGGTGCTGCTTTGGTTGCTTCCATTCGAACCACAGATGTTCTTCCCAAATCTTTTCAAATCAAAAAGATTGGACTTGGAGCAGGAAAGCGTGAATATCCACAGGCAAGCATCTTAAGAGCCATGTTAATTGAAGATACCTCTCAGACTCCCCAGGATTCATCTGTTTTATCTAACTCTATTTCACAAGAGGATAAAGTCTGGGTATTGGAAACCAATCTAGATGATTGTAGTGGTGAAGAGATGTCGATGGTTATGGACCTTTTATTTGAACACGGAGCAAAAGATGTCTATTTTACTTCCATTTATATGAAGAAAAACAGACCCGCTTACCTGTTGGGTGTGATCTGCAGTCAAGATCTAGTACCCCAACTTGAAGAAATTATATTTACTCATACTACATCAATTGGCATACGTAAAAGAGAAGAGATTCGGACCGTATTGGACAGAAATATTATTACAGTCACTACACCATATGGAGACGCACTTGTAAAAGTATGT
>CAZAKD010000346.1:0-1641 GCA_964485435.1 uncultured Lachnospiraceae bacterium | reverse complement strand
TAAAGTAATCTTTCCTAATCTACCTGAACGGAAATCATCCATAATTATTCTAGCCGCTTTGTCATAATCAAGTTCATTTCCTTTTAACCTGCATGAACGAATCTCTGCAATGTTTTCAAGAATCTTCAGGCTCTCTACATCTTCTTCTATCCCATATCGTCCTGATATACTTCCTTTACAATACTTCGTAAGATAATCTATAAGTTTCAACGCCAGTTCTGTGATATTTAAGATTTCTTCACGAATAGAGCCAATCATAGCCAACCGAATTCCTACATCCTGATCTTCAAACTTAGGCCATAATATTCCAGGTGTATCTAACAACTCAACGTTTTTATTCAATCTAATCCATTGCTTTCCTTTCGTAACGCCAGGTTTGTTCCCAGTTTTAGCAGCTGCTTTCCCAGCAAAACTATTAATAAAAGTTGATTTACCTACATTAGGTATTCCAACTATCATTGCACGAATAGGACGGTTTAAGATGCCTTTTCTCTTATCCCTCTCAATCTTTTCCTTACACGCTTGGAGTATAACTGAATTCACAGCTTTCACACCTGCACCTGATTTTGAGTTCACACAAGCCACATGAAATCCTTTGCTTTCAAACCATTCTTTCCACTTATTCGTATGATCTAGATTGGCCAAATCATATTTATTTAACAAGATTATCCTAGATTTATTCTTTGCTAAATTATCTATATCTGGATTCTTGCTACTTATTGGAATTCTAGCATCTACTAGTTCAATTACAACATCTATTAATTTCATGTCCTCTTGCATCATACGTTTTGCTTTAGTCATATGACCCGGGTACCACTGAATGTTCATTATTTTACCTCTTGTTCTTCCTCTATCCTCTTGTCCGCTGTAGTAAGCTTATTAATAAAATTAAATGGATCTAATCGTATCCATGCTTTTCCTATAATATCTTCTGATACAACATTACCAAGATTTGAGAATCTACTATCTTCACTACTATTACGATTATCTCCTAATACAAAATATTCATTCTCATCTAGAAGAATCTCATCTGCTACAATTCCTGCCGTTGTCATTAATTCTACTTCAATTTTTTCTTCTAAAGGTACGCCGTTGATATACACTATTCCATCTTGTATCAATACTTTCTCACCAGGCAGACCAATGATTCTCTTTATATTATAGAAACTGTGTTCTTTACCATTTTGTTTAAATACAATTATATCAAATCTCTTAGGGTCAGTAAAGCGATAGGCGAATTTATTAATGATAATCTTGTCTTCATTCATTAATATCGGCCTCATAGAGTCTCCTACCATTGAATATTTTTCAACTGCATAATTTACTATAAAATATGCCGCCCCAATTACAACTAAGATCTCTACAACCCATATTATAATTTCTATCAATATTTTTTGTATTTTTTCTTTTCTCTCATATGCTTCAAAATTAAAATTCATTTATCCATTTTCACCCTTATCTATATAAAAACAACATTAATTCGGATATAAAGAAAAGGGACAATACATGTGTGTTGTCCCTTGATCGTCTTATAAGTCAAGTATTATTTAACTAATTCTTTAACCTTAGCCTTCTTACCAACTCTTTGACGTAAGTAATTAAGTTTTGCTCTTCTTACTTTACCTCTTCTAACTACTTCAA
>CAZAKD010000345.1:0-1642 GCA_964485435.1 uncultured Lachnospiraceae bacterium | reverse complement strand
CCCCATTATCTCATTGATGAATTTTATCCAGATGAAGAATTTAATGTTGTAAAATTTAAAGAATATGCCAATCGTTATATGGAAGAGATCTATAGGAATGGAAAAATTCCTATTATTGTTGGGGGCACAGGTTTCTATATTCAAGCTGTGTTATATGATATTGATTTTTCTACAACGGAGCAAGACACTACCTACAGAGAGAGTTTAGAAGAACTTGAGAAAACAAAAGGAAAAGAATATCTTCATACAATGCTAAAGAAGATAGATGAAGCCTCGGCTCAAGCCATTCATGTAAATAATTCTAAAAAAGTGATTCGTGCATTGGAGTATTATCATCAAACAGGTCAAAAGATATCAGAACATAATAAGGAACAAAGGCAAAAGGAATCACCCTACCTATCAGCTTATTTTGTCTTGAATCATGACAGGGATGTTGTGTATCAACGAATCAATGATAGAATTGATCAGATGATTCAAGAAGGCCTAGTTGAAGAGGTGCGAGACTTATATATGAATAAAGGCTACTCTAGAGATCTAGTCTCTATGCAAGGGCTTGGGTATAAGGAGATCATTGCATATCTAGAGAATGAGTGTACTCTTGAAGAAGCAATATATATTCTAAAAAGAGATACAAGACATTTTGCAAAGAGACAACTTACATGGTTTAAACGTGAAAAAGATGTGTTATGGGTAGATAAAAGTAAATATAATGACAATGACGAAGAGTTGATTTTAGATGAGATTTTAAATCAACTAAAGAATATAAAGGTAATTTAGTAATATAAATCATTAGAAAAACAGAGGATATTATGAAGGAAGAATTAAGAGGAATCTATCAAGAGATGCAGATTGATAGTAAAATACTGAATTATTGTAAGCAGATAGAAGATGGATTAGAAGAAAGATTCAAAGAGATTGATCAAATAGCAGAATATAACCAACTAAAAGTCTTGAAAGCCATGCAAGATAATCGTGTCAGTGATATGCACTTTGCTGCAACAACAGGATATGGTTATAACGACATAGGAAGAGACACCTTAGAAAGCGTATATGCATCTGTGTTTCACGCAGAAGCGGCTTTAGTAAGGCCACAACTTATATCTGGAACTCATGCGCTTAGTACGGCACTTTCAGGGAATCTAAGACCTGGTGATGAGATCCTTTCTCCAGTGGGTAAACCCTATGATACCTTAGAGGGGGTAATTGGGATTACTCCATCTCGCGGCTCTCTTGCTGAATATGGAATTACATATGCACAAGTGGATCTATTAGCAGATGGTAATTTTGATTATGAAGGTATAAAATCAGCATTAAATGAAAAAACCAAATTAATAACCATACAACGTTCAAAGGGTTATGATACAAGACCAACTCTATCTGTAAAACAGATTGGGGAAGTGATTGCATATATCAAAAAAATTAAGCCAGATGTAATCTGTATGGTAGATAATTGTTATGGAGAATTTGTTGAGACAATAGAACCAACAGACGTGGGTGCTGATCTATGTGTAGGTTCGCTTATTAAGAATCCAGGCGGTGGGCTAGCGCCAATTGGCGGATATATCGTAGGTAAAGAGGAGTATGTAGATAATGCAGCATATCGACTTACAGCTCCAGGACTTGGCAAAGAAGTAGGAGCTAC
>CAZAKD010000344.1:0-1647 GCA_964485435.1 uncultured Lachnospiraceae bacterium | reverse complement strand
CGTCGGACCATGAATTATACTTGGAATAGGATTGGCTACTTTAATACCTACACAGGGCAATCTGTGTATGAAGGTGGCAGATGTAGATGGAGTTAAGCTAGCAGGAGTGTTATTTGATGCAGGTAGTATAGAATCCCCTACATTGTTAGAAGTAGGAGGAGAGAAAAGTAATATTTCTCATGAAGAGAATGGGATTGTACTGAGCGATCTATTCTTTAGGGTAGGAGGAGCAGCTACTTATCCGGCGAAGGTAGATAGTTGTGTAATAATCAATAGTAATGATGTTGTTGGAGATAACTTCTGGGTATGGAGAGCTGATCATGGAGAACAAGTTGCTTGGGATAAGAACACAGCACGTAATGGTATAATAGTAAACGGTGATAACGTAACTATGTATGCTTTAATGGTAGAACATTTTCTAGAATATCAGACAATATGGAATGGAAATGGTGGAAGGACATATTTTTATCAAAGTGAGATTCCATATGATGTTCCAAATCAAGAATCTTGGATGAGTCATGATGGAACTGTGAATGGATATGCATCTTATAAGGTAGGGGAAAAAGTGAATACCCATGAAGCTTGGGGACTTGGGATATACTCTTTCCATCGGGATGAAGTTGTAGATTTGCACAGTGCTATGGAGATACCAGATAAGGATGGAGTGAGAGTCAATAATATATGTACAGTTATGCTTAATGGACATCCCGGTATATCTCATGTAATTAATGAAAGTGGAGATTCAGTAATCCGATCTGGTGATAGAAAAGTGATCGTAGAATATGAAAATGGAATTCAATAAAATATAATTAAAAAATGTTGACAGAAGAATATTAAACTGATACAATTAGGTAGTTGTGAATTGAGATATGTTTGCAACTACTTAGCAAAGTAGAGTATCCACTCTCACCTTAGCACACAAGTGACTCGGGTTAATAGGTTTTACAATATTAAGACGCAGAATGAATCTAATATTGTAATCGTATGAACTTATTGTGGATAGTCTATGCTATTCACTTTTTTTGCGTGTAAAGTGAGAAGAAACTATTCAATAGTATATCAATTATGTGGAGGTGCACTACTATTAGCGATTTAATGATTAATGAACAGATTAGGGACAAAGAAGTACGTCTTGTTGGTGAAGAGGGAGAGCAATTAGGAATTATGTCTTCCAGAGAAGCACTGAGTATAGCTAAGGAAGCGGGACTTGATCTAGTAAAGATATCCCCAAATGCGAAACCGCCAGTATGTAAGACGATCGATTACGGTAAATTCAAATATGAATTAGCTAGAAAAGAAAAAGAAGCAAAGAAAAAGCAAAAGACAACAGAAGTAAAAGAGATTCGTTTATCCCCTAATATTGATGATAATGACCTTAACACTAAGGTGAATAATGCAAGAAAGTTCCTTATGAAGGGCGACAAAGTAAAAGTAACCTTACGTTTCCGTGGTCGTGAGATGGCACATATGGGAAAAAGTCGTCAGATACTAGATACTTTCTATTCAAAAGTTGAGGACATTGCTGTTGTAGATAAACCAGCAAAGTTAGAAGGTAGAAGTATGATAATGTTTTTAACTGAAAAACGTTAAGCATAAATAATACACAGGTCGGTTAAGTGATTTCACTTAACTAGAAACCATAGTCAA
>CAZAKD010000343.1:0-1657 GCA_964485435.1 uncultured Lachnospiraceae bacterium | reverse complement strand
CAAACCCTTGTAAACTCGATATTAAGTCAATCAATAAAATTCTTGATTTATTAGATGAAGATGACGATGTGCAGGAAGTGTATCATAACTGGGATATGCCAGATGAGGAAGAATAAATCTTGTTTATAAAAAGGGACCACTGAGGGTCCCTTTTCTAATCTATTTCTTTTGTCTAGCTTTTCCTAGATATGCAGCTTTCACAGATTCATCATTCAGAAGTTGTGAACCTGTTCCCTCAAGAGTAATATGCCCCGTCTCACAAACATAACCATAATGGGCAATTTTTAAAGCAAGATTAGCATTCTGTTCAACTAGAAGAATGGTAGTACCTTCTTGGTTCACTGTTTTAATTATACTCATAATATCTTGCACAATTAATGGTGCTAATCCTAGGGAAGGTTCGTCCATCATAATCACCTTTGGACGGCTCATAAGAGCTCTACTTACAGCTAACATCTGTTGTTCTCCACCAGATAATGTTCCAGCCATTTGCCAGGAACGTTCTTGTAATCTTGGAAAGAGTTTATATACTTTATTAATATCATCTTCTAAACTATCTTTTCGAAGATAAGCACCTATTTTAATATTCTCAAGAACAGTAAGATCAGGGAATACATGACGGCCTTCTGGAACTAGAGTAATGCCTTTCTCTACAATTTTATTAGTTGGCATAGTAGTAATATCTTCTCCGTTGTAGATAATATTTCCACTTTCTACTTTGGTAATGCCAGTTATAGAGCGAAGGATGGTGCTTTTTCCAGCACCATTTGCACCAACTAGTGTAACAATCTTGCCTTCTGGTACAGATAAGTTAATTCCCTTGACTGCCTTGATTCCGCCATAGGAGACACAGAGGTTTTCTATTGTTAATAGATTATTATTCGTCATCATCTTGTACCCCCAAATATGCATCAATAACACGTTGATTATTTTGAATCTCATCTGGTGTTCCAGAAGCGATTAATTTGCCAAAGTCTAATACGTAGATACGATCTGATATATCCATAACTAGATCCATATGATGCTCAATCATGAATACTGTTAGACCAAATTTCTTACGTATATCAAATATAAATGAAGTTAGTTCGTCAGTTTCACCTGGATTCATACCTGCCGCAGGTTCATCCAAAAGTAATAATTCAGGCTTTGTAGCTAAGGCACGAGCAATTTCAAGATGCCTTTGCTGTCCATAAGGAAGTGAACTAGATTTCTCATCTTTTACATCACATAAACCAAGGATCTCAAGTAGTTCCATGGTATCCTCTTTCATTTGACGTTCTTCTTTATTATTTAGGCCAAAGGTTGCGGAGAGTACACCTGCGTTTGAACGCATATGTTTGGCTATTAGGACATTCTCGAATGCAGTTAATTCCTTAAACAAACGAATATTTTGAAAAGTCCTAGCTACTCCAAGTTGTGTAATACGGTCGGGTGTCATCTTAACCGTAGTTGTATAGCTACCATTATTCTCGCCACTATACAGTTTCTTCATGTTTCCTTTCGGAAAGTTACTTGCAATGATAGAATCTTTGAATTGTATCATACCATTAGTAGGTGGATATACACCTGTAATTACATTAAATGCAGTTGTTTTTCCAGCACCATTTGGTCCAATCAAGGATACGATTTCGTTCTGATTTACTTCCAATGTAAGATT
>CAZAKD010000342.1:0-1658 GCA_964485435.1 uncultured Lachnospiraceae bacterium | reverse complement strand
CCTTGTGAAAATGATTTGGCACCTACTGGCATAATCATAAATTCTTGTATATTCAAACTAGAATCTGCATGTTGACCACCATTAATAATATTCATCATTGGTACTGGAAGTGTTCTTGCATTTGCACCTCCAATATAACGATATAATGGAATTCCCAATGAATTAGCGGCTGCCTTTGCTGTTGCTAGAGATACACCAAGAATTGCATTGGCTCCAAACTTACCCTTATTATTCGTTCCGTCTGCTTGAATCATAGCCTTATCAATCTTAGCTTGATCAAGTGCATTCATTCCAATCACTATTTTAGCAATAGGGCCATTCACATTCTCCACTGCCTTTAATACACCTGTTCCAAGATATCTGCTTTTATCATTGTCTCTTAACTCTACTGCCTCAAAGGCTCCAGTTGATGCTCCTGAGGGAACAGCTGCTCTTCCCATACTTCCATCTTCAAGAGTAACTTCTACCTCTACCGTTGGATTACCTCGGGAGTCAATAATTTCTCTTCCTAAAACTTCTTTGATTACCATATTCTTCTTCATATACATTCCTTTCCATCCTAAGGTCATCGCCTTGGATTCTCTTTACTATGTCTACAAGTATAATATAAACCATTATGTATAATTTAAGTCATCGCATCTGCATTTCAAGTGTAAATGAGACTGCTTATCATTTATTATACCATAATTTTTCAAAAATACATTACTTTTTTAGATTTTATATAATTTTAATATTTTATCTATATAGATTTAAATGAATAATTATACTTATTATAATTATTCCTTGCATAATTATTCAACAAATGGTATACTAAATGAAATAATCAATAATAAATTATTCAGAAACGAGGTATGTTCTATGAAACTATGGGGCGGACGCTTTACTAAAGAAACCAATCAATTAGTCAATCACTTTAATGCTTCTATTTCCTTTGATCAAAAGTTTTATGCTCAAGACATCGCAGGTAGTATTGCTCACGTAACAATGCTTGGTAAACAAAATATTATAACTTCAAATGAGATGAACATTATTATTCAAGGTTTACAAGGAATTCAAGCAGATATAGAAAGTGGTGTTCTTGTTATAGATGATACTTATGAAGATATTCACAGTTTTGTTGAAGGGAATCTAATAGATAGAATCGGTGAGCCTGGTAAGAAACTTCATACTGGACGAAGTCGTAATGATCAGGTTGCATTAGATATGAAATTATATACAAGAGATGAGATAAACGAGCTAACTTCACAATTACATGATCTCTTACATACCATTTTGCATATCATGGAAGAGAATACTCAGACCTTTATACCTGGATTTACACACCTTCAGAAGGCTCAGCCTACAACACTGGCACATCATTTCGGTGCATATTTTGAGATGTTTCACCGAGATAAAAGTAGACTCCATGATATCTATGAGAGAATGAATTATTCGCCTCTTGGTTCTGGCGCATTGGCAGGAACTACATATCCATTAGATCGTGAATACACTGCAAAATTGTTAGAATTCTACGGACCTACCCTCAATAGCATGGATTCTGTATCAGATAGGGATTATCTTATAGAATTATTAAGCGCTCTTGCTACTATTATGATGCATCTTAGCCGTTTTAGTGAAGAAATTATCATATGGAATTCTAATGAATACCAGTTTGTAGA
>CAZAKD010000341.1:0-1683 GCA_964485435.1 uncultured Lachnospiraceae bacterium | reverse complement strand
TCTTGGCTGACATCTTATTAAAAGAGACCATTAGATATGCAAACTCACGGTTAGGCATCGTCTTTCTATCTCCTTCAATCTGTATTCCAATATTACCTCCACGAATCTCTTTAGATACACTAACTAGTTTAACGATTGGTTTTGTCACATTGATAGATACAAAGTATATTACAAAAGCAAGAATAGGAATCATAAACAGAATTAATAATCCAATAACCATATACAGACTCTCTAACTCTGAATACAGAAAATCTTTATCAGTGATTAGTATAGTAGTAATCTCATAATCACGTTCTTTTTCCCGATTGGCATATCCAATAAACTGACTATTCGCGTTGGAATTAATTGTGATGGTTTTCTCATCAGCAATTAATTTTTTATATCTAACCTCTTTCAATATCTCATTTTGATCCTGATCTTCGCCTTGATTTTTTCCATATGTAATAGTAGATTCATCATCATCAAAATAAAATGCAATATCATATAGGATGTTTTTACTGAGATCTTTAAATATTTTATCTGTATCTAGTTTTACAGTTAATGTTCCAAACTTTTCATAGCCTTGAACTGCATAAAGATTACGTATTACATATATGTTATCATCAATAATCTTAACAAATGCTTGGGATGTATCTAATTCAGTGATCTCTCTTGCTGTTTTTTCAACTTCACCAGTAAAGAAGGTTTGCTCCTTACCTTTGTTGGGATATAGTTGATCTGGTTCCTTTTCTAGATATAAGACAGCATCAATAAAACGAGAGTCATGAATAAATTTTGTATTAATAATAGATGTTGCATTCTTATAAAATTCTGCACGACCTGTCTTCCCACTTCTATAATTCTTCCATTGTTTTTCTAACTGTAATTCGTAAGATATGTTTTTTGATATGTGAATGGCCTCATTAATGTTATAAGTAATTGTTGTGGATATGTTTTTTACATCATCTTTGAGTAGGGCCTCTGTCTTTTGAATCATTCCTTTACGATAGGTTGTTGACATAACAACAAAGATAATCACAATAGGAAAAAACCAACAAGTAGCAATCAATACAACTATCATTTGCTTTAATGAGAGCAATTTCCCTTCTTTCTTCGGCTTAATAATCTTCTGTAATTTCTGATGCTGTATTACTTTATCTTCATCCTTATCAGATAATATATCATCAAACTTTGGCTCTGTACCTGTTCTGTCTAACATTCCTCAACCTCCTAACTTAGCTATATCTATTCTACCATAGAATCTTGTATATAAAAACTAGATTACTCAACAAAATATAGTCTTGCCTTGTTACCATTTGTCTTATCTTGTTCACTTTATGTAAGCCTTGTCTAACATATTGCCTAATAGAATTTACCTACGTATAATAAACCTATACATAATTAATATCTACACACTTGGAGGGAAAATATGATTATTCGTAGAATCAATAAAGAAGAATTACTAGAGACCAAAAAACTTGGTTCTATTTGTTTTGAATATCCTTATGAAGAAGATTTAAAAAATGAAGAGCTTTCCTTACAAAAAGTCTTAGATGCTCCCATCAATAAAGATGATAAATACTATTATGACAAATGGGGTGCTTTTCAAGATAACGGGGAGATGATGTCTTGTCTATCTGTTGTTCCATATCAATATGAATTTGATGGTCATTGGGTGAACGGAACAGGTATCGGCAATGTATG
>CAZAKD010000340.1:0-1691 GCA_964485435.1 uncultured Lachnospiraceae bacterium | reverse complement strand
TTCTGTAAATTCTCGAATAGTTCTATGTGCAAGTTGTGTTTCAATGCATCTATTCTTATAATCCATATCTGTTCTCCTTGTCTGTCTTTTATTACACATGGTTCCTAACAACCTGAACCGTTAGTACATGATTCTCTTTCTCTATTGTAGCTGAATCTACCATAGTTCCTAGTAAAATAAATTCAGGATAGTGACTATTACCTGCTAGATTCCAATAATATTCATCTAATTCATCCTGCCTTGAGACTTGAACTAATTCTTCAAATCGCTCTAGTTTATTATGATCAAGCTCCTCATATGTGCCACGTATGGTCACTACCGTATGTGCTTCTTCATAATCCACATCGACCTGTGGATTATAGATACGCAACGAGAAAAACAATCCAATTAACTCACTTACTATCTTAAGCACTTTGTCTTTGCTATCTCTCATGACTCTTCCTTTCTAAATGCCTCTATAATAGGAACAAGAGTTGCCGCAACTAAACCTCCCGAGAATCCATTATTATAAAGGTTCATTCCTCCATGTAATTCACCAATATTCATAACCATAGTAAGATGCAAGAACCCTGCAATAATACCGTAGATAGGACCAAATTTACCTGATATGGGAGCCAATGTTGTACCAAATAGAATGGCTAAGGATACATTTACAGAACGAATATCCCACACTTGTATCAATGCACCTAGGCATACACCCACAATAACAGGAATCACATTCTTGGGATGCTTACCAAAAGCAGAGAATCCTACCACTGTAAGAATTCCCCCTATGGTTGCTCCATTTAACTCTCCTCCCGTCCATAGAATACAACCTGTCATTAGTAACCCCATAATTCCCATATTCATAAGAGTAATTGGATATCCATCCATAATTACAAAGTCTTCTATTAATCTACCTGAATGTCTAAAGAGCCTTATATATCCTTTCAAACTTCTTCCATTCAATACATATCCACATAGAATAAATATCGTAAAGAAAATAACAAGAAGTACTGTAAATTCTTTGTTATATCCTTCTAAGATGTGTATCTCCACTTCACTATCCTTCCCAAGGGCTCTAATAAATGCCATAAAGAAGGTTCCAATAATTCCACACGTGAAACCAATATTATAAAGACTAAAACCTTGATGAAACTTAACAAAGGAAGCTGCTAAAGGAGGTAGCAGAAATCCTGCTAGAAGCCCTGCACCGTTACCTACAATAATGCCAAGTATTATATTGTCAGCAAGCTGAAATGAAATTAGACTCACCAATGGCGCTAATGCAGTTCCAAAAAAACCAATTACTATATATCTACTGAACTTTTCCTTCTGGAATCTGGAATGAAGATAGACACCCAAAAGAATAGATATAGAATTATATAGGTTTTTACCAAACAGTGCAAAGCCACCCATAGTAAAAATAACTGCTATTAATGTACCATTCATCTTCACATTATTCTTACGAGCAACTCCTATGGTGAAAAGCATTAAGATGCTACTATTAGATAATGCTGCCCCAATATTGCTTATCTTCATATAATCTGTAATTAACGTGCTAGGTGAGATCATCATGTCTCCCATTCCTTGTATAATCTCATAAGGTGTATTGAATAATATAGCCATACATAGCAATAAGCTACATATACTTGTCATAATTACATACTTCTTATTCTCACTTATCATTATCGGTGTTATCGTTTGATATG
>CAZAKD010000339.1:0-1694 GCA_964485435.1 uncultured Lachnospiraceae bacterium | reverse complement strand
AATGGTAATTGGACTAAAATATGGCCAGTGTACAATAGAGGACTTGGAAAGCCGTAAAACAACTAATAATAAAACTATAGAAATGATGGAAAGATTCAAGTTAGAAAACGGTTCATATATATGCAATGAATTGCTAGGCTATGATATTACCAGTGAGAAAGATCTAGAGTTAATTATGGAAAAGCAGTTATTTACATCTTTTTGTCCTAAAATGGTTGAATCAGCAACAAGAATTGCAGAAGAACTAATATAGACACAGAAGAAGCAAAAATTAAGTGTTGTAATTGATCTATGTTTAATTTTTGTGTTTTTACCACTATCACTTCCATTATTTATTGTGTTTGGTAAATATATTAATAATAATTCGAATTTTATCTCAATAGTTCTCATATCAATAATCGAATTTTGTGCAGCAGGCCTTGGTGCTTTTGTAGTTATATTTATAAGAAAAGAAAGATTTTCTGATTATGGGTATAATAATAACTTATCTTGTATGGGGTTTAATTGAGGGATTTAATTACGTTGTAATAATTAAAAAGATTGATGATCTACTTCCAAAGGCTTCTAATCCATGGTTTTCTCTAGCTCCTATTATTTTTTATTTGTATAACTTTATCATACACTATTCAATAAGAATTTTCAAAATGGAATAGGAAAGTTATAATCAAAATGGCAAAGATTATGAATGACTAAAAGGAGGAAAAATAGTGGGCGATTTAAAAATATTCACAGATAATATAGAGCCAGAAGCATTAGATCAAGTTAATAATCTTATCAAACAATCTGCATTCAGTAATTGTAAGGTTAGGATTATGCCAGATGTTCACGCAGGTAAAGGCTGTGTTATTGGCTTTACTGCAAACTTAGGTGATAAGGTTATTCCTAATATTGTAGGTGTGGATATCGGTTGTGGAATGTTAGCTATTGAGCTGGGAAATATAGAGATTGATTTTGAAAAGTTAGACTAAGTTATAAGACAATATGTTCCTAGTGGAAGAAATACTCACGATGGAAGATTAGTTAGATTTGAGAAAGTTCAAGAATTGTACTGCTACAGAGAGTTGAAAGATACAAAAAGAATAGAAAGAAGTATAGGTCCACATTAGATGAATCACCCATGGCATATAAATCGTTAGATGAAATAGTGAACAACATTGGAGATAGTAAAAATAATTAAACCAATTTATAATTTTAAAGCAAGTGAATGAAGATTAGATGGAGGAACCTTATGTTAAAAATAACAAATCTAAGCAAGTCCTATAAAGGCAGTAAATATGCAGTAGATAAATTATCCTTAGAAGTTAGACCAGGAGAGATATATGGATTTATCGGCCATAACGGTGCAGGAAAAACAACAACTCTGCGCTCTGTAGTTGGAGTATTAGACTTTGAAGAAGGTGATATATTCATAGATGGAATATCCATCAAGAAGGATCCGATCAGATGTAAACAAATCACCGCATATATACCTGACAATCCAGATATCTATGAACATCTAACAGGGATTCAATATATTAATTTTATTGCGGATATATACGGCGTGCCCGTTGGCGAGAAAGAAGCGTTAACCCGACAATATAGTGACGCCTTTGAGTTAACTCAAAATCTAGGAGATATGATATCTTCTTATTCCCATGGAATGAAACAAAAGCTTGTAATTATAGCAGCTTTGGTTCATAAACCAAGACTTTTAG
>CAZAKD010000338.1:0-1719 GCA_964485435.1 uncultured Lachnospiraceae bacterium | reverse complement strand
ATTGTGGCATGTGGATCTGCTTACCATGTTGGTATAACTGGTAAATATGTTATTGAAGGTATCTCTAGGGTTCCAGTAGAAGTAGACCTAGCTTCTGAGTTTAGATATCGTAATCCTATCCTAGAAGATGGCACTTTAGTTATAATTATTAGTCAGTCCGGCGAGACAGCAGATTCACTAGCAGCACTAAGAGAAGCTAAAAAGCAAGGTGTTAAAGTGCTAGGTATTGTGAATGTGGTGGGAAGTTCTATAGCCAGGGAAGCAGATAAAGTTATGTATACCTATGCAGGGCCAGAGATCGCCGTTGCTACAACCAAGGCATATAGTACCCAGCTGTCAGCTCTTTATATTCTTGCTCTCCATTTTGCTAAAGTCAAGGGAACGGCAGGTAAAGAAGAACTTGATAGATATATGAAGGATCTAATGAAACTTCCTGAACAGATTCAAACAATACTTAATGATATACAACACATTCAATATTGTGCTTCACAATATGTAGCTGCGAATAGCATCTTCTTTATTGGAAGAGGTGTAGATTATGCAACTGCACTAGAAGGATCTCTAAAACTAAAAGAGATATCATATATCCATTCTGAAGCATATCCAGCTGGAGAATTAAAACATGGAACGATATCATTAATTGAACAAGGAAGTATGGTAACAGCACTTCTTACTAGAGAAGATCTGTATAAGAAGATTATGAGTAATGTGGTAGAGGTTCAGTCACGTGGAGCTAACATATTATTGCTTACAAATGAAGACAATGAAGAAGCAAAACAAGCAGGTAATTTAGTGATCACCGTTCCTAAAACCAATGAATTCTTTGCGAATTCACTTGCAGTTATCCCACTTCAACTCTTGGCATATTATGTAGCAGTGGAAAAGGGATGCGATGTAGATAAGCCAAGAAATCTTGCCAAATCTGTTACTGTTGAATAAGAATAGGAGAACAACATGGAAGAACAATTGAGTATTCAAGCACTATATGATCTAGAAAAGACAATTGCGGCTGACATTTTTAAAGATATTATTTATCCTTGGGAAGCACTATCTAAGATAAATGATTATATCCTTCAACTGGGTGAAAACCTTGATCCCAATGAGTATAATAAAGTTGGCGAGAATATATGGATTGCTAAAACGGCAAAAGTTGCCCCAACAGCAAGTATTACTGGACCTGTAATTATATGCAATTATGCTGAGATTCGCCACTGTGCATACATAAGAGGCAAAGCAATTATAGGCGAAGGTTCTGTTGTTGGTAACTCAACAGAATTAAAGAATGTAATTCTATTTGATAAGGTACAAGTGCCCCACTATAATTATGTAGGAGATTCTATATTAGGATATAAAGCTCACATGGGTGCAGGATCTATTACTTCCAATATTAAATCAGATAAAACTCCAATCACTATACATATCAATGGAAAAAAAGTAGAGACGGGCTTGATTAAGATAGGAGCCATGATCGGAGATAATGTAGAGGTTGGTTGTAATTCTGTGCTTAACCCAGGAACTGTTGTGGGTCAAGAGTCTAATATATATCCTCTTTCTATGGTAAGGGGATATGTTCCTGAGAAAAGTATATATAAGAAACAAGGGGATATTAAGAATAAAATATGAAAAACTATGGACTATTTTAGTGTTTTATGAGAGAATAGGCGAGGGTGTGATGTTAAATAAATAGTATATAATATTGCACAACTCAATCTATATATG
>CAZAKD010000337.1:0-1776 GCA_964485435.1 uncultured Lachnospiraceae bacterium | reverse complement strand
CACTAAGAAGAATTAGAATTGGAATTGAAAAATTAAGTCAATAAATCAGTTATTCTAGTTAGCATATCTAAAGAGGTATCTATGAGTTTTAATAAAGCACAATCTATAGCAATCAACCATAACAAGGGACCCATGCTAGTATTAGCGGGTCCCGGTTCTGGAAAAACCCTAGTTATTACAAGAAGAACGAAAAAGTTAATAGAAGAATACGGAGTAAATCCATCTGAAGTTCTAGTTATTACCTTTACAAAGGCAGCAGCCACAGAAATGCAACAAAGGTTTTTTAAGCTTATGGAAAATCATAAGCCATCTGTAACCTTTGGTACTTTTCATGCGGTGTTTTTTAAGATTCTGAAATATGCTTATGGCTTAAATGGTTCCAATATCATTAGGGAAGAGCAAAAGTTACAGTTTCTTCGAGAAATTATAGGGAAACTAGAACTTGAATTAGATGATGAAGCTGATTTTATCTCAGGTATTATCAGTGAGATTAGCCTTGTAAAGGGTGAAATGATGGATTTGAATCATTATTACTCTACAAATTGTTCAGAAGATGTCTTTAAAAAGATATATACAAGTTTTGAAGAGAGACTAAGACGGGCAAGCCTGATTGATTTTGATGACATGCTTGTCATGACTTATGAACTCTTAGAAGCTAGAGCAGATATATTGTCCGCCTGGCAAAAGAAATATAAATACATATTGATTGATGAATTTCAAGATATCAACAAAATACAGTATGAAATTATAAGACTGCTCGCCTTACCAGAAAACAACTTATTTATTGTAGGAGATGATGATCAATCTATTTATCGCTTCAGAGGTGCGAAACCTGAGATTATGTTGAATTTTCAGGAAGATTATGCAGATGCTAGAAAGGTACTATTAGATCAAAATTATCGTTCTACAAAATCGGTTGTAGAAGCTGCATTGAGGGTCATAAAAAATAATGAAAAGCGTTTTGAAAAGAAAATAATTACAAATAATCCAAAAGGAAACCCTATAGATGTGTCTGAGTTTGAAAATTCAATAGAAGAGAATAAGAAAATCGTTTCTATGATTCATTCCTACATTGAAAAAGGATATCAATATAAGGATATGGCTATTTTATTTCGAACGAATATCGGCCCTAGACTTTTGGTTGAAAAATTAATGGAATATAATATTCCTTTTCGTATGAAGGACTCTATGCCAAATATATTTGAACATTGGATTACTAAAAATATTATCTCCTATATTAAAATTGCTAGAGGAAATAGGGAAAGAGGAGAGTTTCTACAGATTATTAATCGTCCCAATCGTTTTATATCAAGAACCTGTTTTGATCAACCACAAGTATCTTTTACCTATTTAAAAGAATTCTTTAAGGATAAAGAGTGGATGATGGAGCGAATTGATAAGTTGGAATATGATGTTAATTTCCTTAAGAATTTATCTCCCTTAGCTGCAATTAATTATATAAGAAAAGGCATTGGATATGAAGAATATTTAGTGGAATATGCAAAGTTTAGAAGGATGAATCATGAAGAATTAATTGATATTTTAGACGAATTACAAGAAAGCGCAAAAGGATTTGCAACTTATGATGAGTGGTTTGCTCACATGGAGGAATATAAAGAAGAATTAATAAAGCAATCGAAAGAAAAGGCCCAGGATATGAATCGAGTAGAATTATCTACCCTTCATAGTTCAAAGGGATTGGAATATAAAATTGTCTTTATTATCGATGTGAATGAAGGCATTATTCCTTATCAAAAGGCAATGTTAGACGAGGAT
>CAZAKD010000336.1:0-1780 GCA_964485435.1 uncultured Lachnospiraceae bacterium | reverse complement strand
CAGGTAGTATCTTGTCCTTCTAATTCAGATTCCAGCTCATCAACGAGTGACACATGTCTTTTTAATCTCATTAAAAGCGGGTGGTACTGGACTAAATCTCACTGGAGCGGATACGATAATTCATTATGATCATGGTGAAATCCAGCTGTAGAAGAGCAGGCAACGGATCGTGTCTATCGCATTGGTCAAAAGAATTCTGTGAATGTAATTAAGCTCTTAAGTAAAGATACCATTGAAGAAAAGATATTCAAGCTACAGGAAAAGAAGAGAGAGTTGTCTGATTCTATTATTCAATCAAAAGAAGTCTTTATTAATAAGCTATCGAAAGAAGAGTTAGAAGAGATCTTTGATCTAGGGATATAGAAGAGTATATGTTATTTAATAAGAACTCCCCTAAATTCACCTCTTCAATGAGGATTTAGGGGAGTTGCTATATCAAGTTTTAATATTAAATTAAATAAATTACCTATTCATCACTATCAATATAATCATTATAGTAATCTTCAATCAGTTGGTCTACAAAACCTTCATCCATATCATGGAATTCATCTAGAACCATGTTTTTCATTAGAGTTGTTTGCTTTATGTAACGAATCTCATCTGAATCATCTTCTTTGATATTATGAGACAGGTGATCTAATGTTACATTCTCTTTCAGCCAATCGATGATAGTAGAAGTTTCTTTGTTTTCTTCTTCAATCTCTTCTCGAATTTTCTTCAATTGAAAGAGAGAATGAAGTCCAACATAGATGAATGCAATAAAACAAGCCGATAATATAATCATTTGGAAAGTACTTGTTAGAAAATGAAATACGCCCATAAGATTTAATAATATAACTACAAGTCCAATTATTCCAAAAGGAATAAAGATTGCAACAGAAGATTTGAAATCATTATATTTATCTTCTTTCTTTACATACGCCGCTGCAATTTTCGGAGTATCATCTTCAACAATAGGCTCGTCTTTTTCTTTTTCCTCCATCTCGGTAAGAAGAAAGGCTTTCAATAGCTTAATTGCTTCTTTCACATCTTCTTCCAGGACAGATACTTTCCAACTATTTGTTTCTTCAAAGAACTCACAACTTACTTTTCGAATCTTAGAATAGTTTAGAAAATCAATTAATTTTTCCGTACTTTCCAATGAATTCATATCAATTAATTCACAGGTAGTATCTTGTCCTTCTAATTCAGATTCCAGCTCATCAACGAGTGACACATTACAGTCAGAACATGTTTCATAACCATCCTGATATTCAGATTTACAATTAGGACACCAAGGCATTCGTAACCCCTCCATTATATTGAGATATTATATCTCTTTTTTTATGCTTCTAAAATCTTGTATAGATGATATGCTTTCTTCCCCTTTTTCACTAAGAGAGCACCATCTTCATTAAAGTCTTTCTCTGTAAATACTCTATCATGTTCAGTTACTTTTACTTCGTTTACACTTACTCCACCTTGTGTAATGGTTCTTCTTGCATCAGATCTTGAAGATGCAAGTTTTCCATCTACTAATAATGTAATTAGGTCAATTCCTTCTTGGAATTGTTCTTTGGAATAAGTAGTAGTAGGAATATCCTCAGTCTTCATATTGCCGCCAAACAGTGAACGAGCTGCATCCTGAGCCTTAACAGCTTCTTCTTCACCATGTACTATCTTAGTAATCTCATATGCCAATACTTCCTTAGCATGGTTAATCTCGGCATCTTTTAATGCACCAAGACGTCTTACCTCATCCATTGGTAAGAAAGTAAGTAGACCGAGACATTCTTCAACC
>CAZAKD010000335.1:0-1795 GCA_964485435.1 uncultured Lachnospiraceae bacterium | reverse complement strand
AGAATTATATAAGGAATATAGGATATAGTAATAAAGGTGGCATAAAAGAGATGGAAGAATAGCATAAAGGCTGTATAACTTGTAAGGTTATACAGCCTTTATGATCTCTTATTCCCTATTCTTCGGATTTTTATTGCAACAATATGTCTCATTTGATACAAGGATTAACCCTAATTAGATTCTAATTCTATTGTAACATTTGCCTAAAAAATTAATATTATTTCGTCATTATGATTGCATGAATGTTATCGAATAATTTGGTAGATACTGTTATAATAAGAGATGTATTACATATAAAATATCTAACTGAAATATCTAATTATCTGGCTATTCAGCCAATACTTATCCACAAAACGAAGAATCATTGAAAACTTAAAACAAACGAGAATATTGGCAGTATTGCATCAGCCTAGAATATTTGATATAATCGATATATAGAATATCTTACTTAAGCTGTTGTAATTACCATGCCTGAATTCTCACACAGATCAGGAGGTAATTATACAACGAATGAACAACTTAACGAATAACCATGTTGAACAAGAAGCAGGACCTAAGAAACGATTAAACCCATTAAATGATTTCTTATTTAAGCAATACATGGGCACAGAAGAATGTAAGATTTGTCTTATATCTTTTCTGAATGCAGTGCTAGAAGAAGAGATAACGGATGTAGAGATCTTAGAGAATCTTGAACTGCCTCAGGAACTTCCAGAGGGTAAGTTTGGGCGACTTGATATTAGAGCACAACTTATAGATGGAACACAGATTAATATTGAAGTTCAGTTGCTGAACGAGGATAATATTGTAAAGAGAAGTCAATATTATAATGGAAGACTATACGTAGCAGGAATCAGTTTAGGTGATGATTATAAGTTATTGGGGAAAGTCATCTCAATTAATATATTGAATTTTAATTATCTACCCTATCCAGAATTTCACATCAGTAGTCATTTTCGAGTAGACCAGCATCCTGAGGAGATCTTATCAAGTGACCAGGAGTTACATTTCCTGGAATTAAAAAAGTTTTATAGTAGCAAAGAATATGACCGGAGGAACCCGTTACATCGATGGCTGAAATATTTTGATCGAAACCTAGAGGAAGATGAATTAAAGGAGTTGATTCAGATGGATGGAGCAATTAAGATGGCTGAAGAAAAGACAAGAAAGGTATCTTCTGACGAGAAAGAGATGCGTTACTACGAAGCACTTGAGGATGCTAGAAGGAATAGAGTGAGCTCTATGCGATATCAGATGGAGCAAGGGATAGCCATAGGAGAAAAAAGAGGAGAAAAAAGAGGAGAAGAAAGAGGAGAAAAAAAATTGGCAGACCTCATGACGTGTTTGATTAAGGACAATCGCATGGAGGAGTTGCAGCAAGCAGCGGTAGACTCTAAACTCCGAGAAGAATTATATAAGGAATATAGGATATAGTAATAAAGGTGGCATAAAAGAGATGGATATATTGATGATGTCAATGGTTGGAATTTCTATTCCAATAATAATATGATATATAATGCCAGAAACAAGTACGACGATCATGGAACTCATTCTGCTGGTATATTAGCACGGTAAACGCATGAAAAAAGCAGTTGAATTTTAAGAATCCAGCTGCTTTTTTATTATCCTTTGTTATAATTGTTTTATAACATATATAGCAGTGGAGGTTATACATATGAAGAATTCAATAATGAAGTTTTTTGAAGTGATTGAAGATAAAATTTCAAAAATGTTTCATTTCTTGGACAGGTGAAAACCAACGAGAAGAGCAATGAAATTACAGCAATACCAGAAT
>CAZAKD010000334.1:0-1804 GCA_964485435.1 uncultured Lachnospiraceae bacterium | reverse complement strand
GAACAGCATACTAAAGAACTTGCAGAGTGTTGGAATTGTGTTATAGTTAATAAAGATGCGCGAACACTTATCTGTAAAAAAGGCGTCCCTAGCTGTATCAATATTACAGGCAATAGTGGTATGGCTACTGCTGGTAGTGGAGATGTTTTAACAGGCATTATTGTGGGACTGCTTGCGCAAGGGTTATCAGCTTTTGAGGCAGCTGGAATCGGTGTATACCTTCACGGAAGTGCGGGAGATATCGCTGCAAGCTATTTTGGTGAGCATGGACTTATGGCTGGTGACTTAATAGAGATGTTAGTACAATTGTATGAATAGGAAGGCAAGATAATGGATCCAAGAGAATGTGAGTATCAAAGAGTATATGCGCAAATAGATTTAGATGCTATTTTATATAATGCTCAAAATATGAAAGAAAATCTTCAAAATAATACACAAATGATTGCAGTTATAAAAGCTGATGGATATGGACATGGAAGTGTGCCAATTGCGAAGTGCTTGGAAGAAAAGGATTATATATTCGGTTTTGCAGTTGCAACGGCAGAAGAGGCCCATATTTTACGTTTATCCAACATAAGGAAACCTATTATTGTTCTTGATTATACATTTCCCTATTCCTATGAAATGATGATATTAGAGGATATCCGTCCCATTGTATTTCGTGATGATATGGTAGACCAGATGTCTCAGATTGCATTACGAACAGGTAAGAAGATAAAGGTACACATTAAAGTAGATACAGGAATGTCTAGAGTTGGTATTATGCCAGATGACTCTGGAATACAATTTGTTAAGCGTCTTAGTAATATGCCTGGAATAGAAATAGAAGGTATCTTAACACATTTTTCTCGTGCGGATGAATTAGATAAGGGTCATGCTAGAGGACAGTTAGAGCTTTTTACCTCTTTTATTGAGCGAATTGAGACGGAATTATCGTTAACAATACCCATTAAGCATTGTTCTAATAGTGCTGCAATTCTTGAGTTGAAGGAAGCAAATATGAACATGGTTAGGGCAGGAATTGCTATGTATGGTTTATTTCCCTCCTCTGAAATAAAGCGTGACAGAGTATTATTACGCCCAGCTCTTTCCCTTTGCAGTCACATTATACATATCAAAACATTATATGCAGGACAGAGTGTTAGCTATAATGGAATATTTACAGCAAAGCAAGATATGAAAATTGCAACAATCCCAGTAGGATATGGAGATGGATACCCACGCTCCTTATCTAATAAAGGCTACATATTAGTACATGGTCAAAAAGCCCCAATATTAGGTCGAATATGTATGGATCAATTTATGGTTGATATCACAAATATTCCAAAGGCTCAAGAGGGGGATAAGGTAACACTTATCGGAAAAGATGGAAGTGTATCTCTTTCAGCAGAAGCGGTAGGAGAGATATCGGGGCGTTTTAATTATGAATTGGTGTGTGATTTAGGAAAAAGAATCCCCAGAGTTTATATTCAAAACGGAGAGATAGTAAGTACGAAAGATTATTATCGTGATGTTTAAGAAATGAATACCTTCAGATAAACTGGCAATACTACATGAAGAAGAAGTACCAGATTTTGAAGAAGGAGCAAGCCATGAGAAGAGGAGATATATATTACGCAGATTTAAGACCAGTCATTGGATCTGAACAAGGAGGTATTAGACCAGTTTTGATTGTTCAAAATGATGTTGGAAATAAACATAGTCCTACGGTCATCTGCGCAGCAATTACATCTAAGATGAATAAAGCAAAACTTCCTACCCATATAGAATTGAGTTCTAATAAGTATGATATGGATAAGGATTC
>CAZAKD010000333.1:0-1807 GCA_964485435.1 uncultured Lachnospiraceae bacterium | reverse complement strand
TAGAATTCAGGTGGGTGACAAGGTTGAAGGAACAGTTAAGAATTTAACAGACTTCGGTGCATTTATTGATTTAGGTGGCGCTGATGGACTTCTTCATATATCTGAAATGTCTTGGGGAAGAGTTGAGAATCCTAAGAAAGCATTTAAAATCGGAGATGAAGTAAAAGTACTAATCAAAGATATCCAAGGAAATAAGATTGCACTTAGCTTAAAATTCCCTGAAGAAAATCCATGGATTAAAGCTCAAGATAACTATGCAGTTGATTCTGTAGTAACTGGTAAGGTTGCTAGAATGACTGACTTCGGTGCATTTATCGAATTAGAACCAGGTGTAGATGCATTACTTCACGTATCTCAGATATCAAGAGATCATGTTGAAAAGCCATCTGATGTTCTTAAGGTTGGAGAAGAAGTTACAGCAAAAGTTGTTGACTTTAACAGTGAAGATAAAAAGATTAGCCTTAGTGTGAAAGCATTAGAAGCTAATAATGATGAAGTTGAATCAGATGACACTACTGTAGAAGAATAATTCTATTATGTGAATAAAGCTGTCTCAAAGATAATTACTTTTGGGACAGTTTTTTTAATAAGATAAAGGGGTGAATTCATTGGAAGGAAGTTATGAAGTATTCAAAGAACAATCATTTCGACTAACAAGCATTGATCTTAATTCTTATAAAGAACGACAAATGAAGAGAAGGATCGAGGCTCTCATTACAAAGAACAATATTAATTCCTATGATGATTACTTGAATCTGCTAAGAAGAGATAAGGAAAAGTTAACTGAATTTATAAATTACATAACAATCAATGTGTCTGAGTTTTATCGTAACGTAGAACAATGGAATCTATTAGAAAAGGAAATGGTTCCATATCTATTAGATAAGTTTGGTAATCGACTTAGAATATGGAGCGCTGCATGTTCAACTGGAGATGAACCATATTCTCTGGTAATGCTTTTATCTAGGTTTATGCCTTTAACCAATATTAAAATTATAGCAACAGACATTGATAATCAAGTTCTTGCAAAAGCAAAAGCAGGTGTCTATTCAGCAAAAAGTCTAAACGGATTACCAGCAGAATTCCTATCCCAACACTTTACTAAAGTTGATGATAAAACCTTTAAAATCTCTGATAAAATTAAGGCCTGTGTTGAATTCAAACAACACAATCTTCTGAAAGACGACTATCCAACTAACTGTGACCTAATTGTATGTCGAAATGTTTTAATTTATTTCACTGAAGAAGCCAAAGACCAAATATATCGAAAGTTTCACAAGTCCCTGAAAAAAGATGCAATCTTATTCGTTGGAAGCACAGAACAAATTATCCAACCCCAAGCCATCGGATTCTCATCCTTCCGATCATTCTTTTACCAAAAAAGCTAGTTTCATTTAGTTTCATGGTTGACTTAGTCAAGATTTTAGATATGATTTCAACAAATGCTATGGGAGTTAGGAGGCGCTTTCGCTTAGTTGCATTGTGTAACGGTACTAAGGCTCTAAAAGACAGAGCCTAAGTGCCGACACATGCAAAAACTCCTTTTTCCCATAGCATTTGTTGAAATCAATGTTCTAGTATTTTGACTGAAGTGTTCAAGAAAATGATATATGATTTTTTAGAGCTGGTTATAGGGATTTTATTTGTATACTTGATGTGATTGGTGATTAGAAGTGATGGTTCTGGATTGATAGTTAGATTACTAAGTTTTGGGCTTGCTGTACTATAATTATATAAAGAGTGACGGATTCTGATAATTGGAATTGTTGCTCTTTTTTAGTTGCTTGAATATTAATATAGGTTGCTT
>CAZAKD010000332.1:1575-1811 GCA_964485435.1 uncultured Lachnospiraceae bacterium | reverse complement strand
CCCCTATCTTAGATTTTGAATATCTCCACATATTCTTCCAGGCTTCCTGCTTTTTCTTGCAGAATTGATGCGGCATGGTTTAAAGTTTCAACAACATGTAGTTGTTGTTCAGTAGAACTTGTTAGTTGTGTTGCTGTAGCTGCTGTTTCCTCTGAAACAGCAGAGATATTTTCAATTGCTTCAAGGGTTGAATTTTTTGTTATTTCAATGTTATCAATTCCATCTATTATTACTGC
>CAZAKD010000332.1:0-1565 GCA_964485435.1 uncultured Lachnospiraceae bacterium | reverse complement strand
AGTTAGGTCCACTACTTTCCTATCTATAGTTTGAAAAGTTTCCACTGTGGAGAATAAAGCTTCTTTTTGAGAATCCACGATCTCCTTAGCCTTTTGTACTGTATCAGATGTCTTCTTAGTTTGTTCCTGTATACTTGTAATTACATTAGCAATATTACCACTTTCTTTTTCTGATTGTACTGCCAATGCTCTAATTTCATTTGCAACCACTGCAAATCCTTTGCCATGTTCTCCAGCCCTTGCAGCTTCAATAGAGGCATTCAAAGATAGTAAGTTTGTTTGTTCAGCTATCTCATTAATAAATTCTACAAAGCTTGCAATCATATCAGATTGCATCTCAAGTTTCTGAATATCTAGCATTATTTTACTGGTTATATCACTAGTATCTTGAACTTTAATATTCAGTGCATCAATTTTTTGTATTCCTTGCCCTACCACTTCTTTTGTTATCTGAGCAGTATGGTTAATTTTACTCGTTTTTTGAGTCATGGAATTAATTTGATTTGATAAACCTTCCATTTTCACCAAGCAATTTTGTGCATCTTCTGCCTGCAATATTATTCCTTGTTCTATATCATTGACTGAGGTTGTAATATCTTTTGTAGAATCGAGCATAATTTCAGCACTATTTACTACATTTTCAGAAGCGGAATGAACCGATGAGCTGACAAGAGACATTTTGCAAATCAAGTCTTTCATACTCCCTATCATGTAAGCAATTCCATTAGATAACAGGCTAAACTCATCACGCCTACTTACCTTTGGGACCAATGTTAAATCACCTTTAGAAGCTTCTCTTAACACATGGTTTATCCTATTGATTGTGATAGATATTCCAGAGGATAGCTTGGCCCCAATGATTCCCGCAATTAAACATGCTACAATTACTATAATCATAGTGATATTCTTAACTTCATCTGCTTGTTGTATTATAATCGCCTCAGGAACTAAGGAACAAATTGAGATCTCATCTACTCCATTTAAAGAATAAATATATCTATATCTTTTCCCACTATACTCTACTGTATCTATCCCTTCCATCTTGTCTGTAGATGCTTCTATAATGGAATTATTATAAAAATCCTGCTCTCCAAAATTTATTTTCTGATTATTATCATCTGATGATATCTCTCTTCCATCCTTAGAAATGAATCCTATAAAACTACCATCACCAAATTCGATTTCATCTATAGTGTTCTTAATAATATCATACTTTAGATCTAGCACTATATAACCTACATTATTATAAAGAGAATCTTTGAGATATGTAATATAAGATAAAGAATAATCCGTCTTATCTTTCCCCATAATTTCATCGATATAAGCATGTTCACCCACCCATATCCCATTACTAGTTGATTGTTCTAGCATTTGTGCCTCTTGAGATTCTCTAAATCCATCATATATCCCCTCCTCAAGAGGGCCTTTTGATGAAAATCCTTGACCATAATTACCAAATATATATATATCACCAACATAATCATCTTCATTCACTACAGACTCCACTGTTTTTTTAATTGCTTCTTTGCTATTTTTTTCCTTATAAGAATCAAAGGAATAAATTC
>CAZAKD010000331.1:0-1815 GCA_964485435.1 uncultured Lachnospiraceae bacterium | reverse complement strand
GGGATATATTCCTTAGGAATAGCACCACCAACAACAGTAGAGGTAAATTCAAATACTTTTTCAGCATTTGCATCCATTGGTTCAAATTTAACTTTACAGTGTCCGTATTGTCCACGACCACCTGATTGTTTTGCATACTTGCTATCAACATCAACAGCTTTCGTAAATGTTTCTTTGTAAGCAACTTGTGGAGCACCTACATTTGCTTCTACGTGGAATTCACGAAGAAGACGATCTACGATAATCTCAAGGTGAAGTTCACCCATACCTGAGATAATTACTTGCCCTGTCTCTTGATCAGTGTGCGCTTTAAAAGTAGGATCTTCTTCTGCAAGTTTTGCTAAAGCTTCACCCATCTTACCTTGACCTGCTTTTGTTTTTGGTTCAATTGCCATATCAATAACTGGTTCAGGGAATTCCATTGATTCAAGAATTACTGGATGTTTCTCATCACAGATTGTATCACCGGTTCCTGTTATTTTAAAACCAACTGCTGCAGCGATATCACCTGAATATACTTTATCAAGTTCTTCTCTCTTATTAGCATGCATCTGTAGGATACGTCCTACACGTTCTTTTTTACCTTTAGTAGCATTAAGTACATAAGAACCAGAGTTCATAGTACCAGAATATACTCTAAAGAATGCTAATTTACCAACAAATGGATCAGTCATGATCTTAAATGCTAATGCTGAGAAAGGTTCCTCATCAGAAGAATGTCTTTCAATTGCATTACCTTCCATATCAACACCTTGAATAGATGCAATATCAGTTGGTGCAGGCATATATAGAAGAACCGCATCAATAAGTTTTTGAACTCCCTTGTTTCTATATGCTGTACCGCATAATACTGGGATAATCTCAACTTGACAAGTTGCTTTTCTAAGCGCTGCTTTTAATTGCTCATTTGTTGGCTCTTCGCCTTCAAGATACATTGTCATAAGGTCATCATCTGTTTCACTGATTTTTTCAATCATATCAATTCTATAAAGTTCAGCTTGGTCTTGATAATCCTCTGGAATTGGTCCAACAGAAATATCTTCTCCCTTTTCATCATTATAGATATATGCTTGCATCTCAAATAAATCGATAATGCCTTTAAATTCATCTTCTTTACCAATTGGAATCTCAATTGGCACAGCGTTCTTACCAAGTCTGTTTTTGATTTGATCAACTGCACCGTAGAAGTCTGCACCTAATGTATCCATCTTATTGATGAATGCCATTCTTGGTACATTATACTTATCTGCTTGACGCCATACATTCTCAGATTGAGGTTCAACGCCATTTTTTGCACAGAATACACCTACAGCACCATCAAGTACACGTAATGAACGCTCAACTTCAACAGTAAAGTCAACGTGACCTGGAGTATCAATAATATTGATTCTGTGTTCAAGAGCATCTGATTTATTCTTACCATTCTCTTGTAACGTCCAGTGACAAGTTGTAGCCGCTGATGTAATAGTGATTCCTCTTTCTTGTTCCTGCTCCATCCAGTCCATGGTTGCAGTTCCTTCGTGAGTATCGCCGATTTTATAGTTTACACCAGTATAGAATAAGATACGCTCTGAAAGCGTGGTCTTACCGGCATCAATATGAGCCATAATACCAATGTTCCTAGTTCTCTCTAACGGATATTGTCTTCCAGCCAAAGATAATTCCTCCTTATTATATTTGTAGCAATAGGGTAGTAACTCCCCCTATTTAGTCTTCGATTAAAAGCTAACAAAGCTCTACTATTACCATCTGTAATGAGCGAATGCCTTATTTGCTTCAGCCATTTTGTGCATATCTTCTTTTTTCTTAACAGAT
>CAZAKD010000330.1:0-1815 GCA_964485435.1 uncultured Lachnospiraceae bacterium | reverse complement strand
ATAGATGCAGCGGCATTGATTGTTTTAAAAGGCCTTTCCAATTGTCCATCATTATCATCTGATGCTTTTGGATGACTAAGAGATACATGGATTTCTTGATGATAGGTAGGTTCTGTCTCCCAATTTGCAAATTTATTGCCCTTAGGTAAGCGTTCAGTTGAATTTATCATATACATCTCCTTTTTTTTAAGTATAAAATATAAAATTAGTATCATAAAAAGCCTTAGTCTTTCTTCAATCTAAACAATAATATGGGATACTGCACGCAGTATCCCATATTATTGTAACCTAATTAATTAGTTGAGGATAATTAGTTAGCAGCTAATGCTTTTGCTCTCTCATCTATAAGTACCTGAATTTTATTCGTATCGAATTCAACTAACTTGGACCATTCAAAGCCATCCAGTTCGTCCTTCAAGTTTTCCCATATAGAATCAAACTCCGCCTGGTCATTAGCAAATACCATTTGCCAGGACGCATCTTTTATTAGCTGACTACAGTTATTTCTAATTAATGAGATATCTGAAGTATCTGGATCAAGATTTACATTAACAAAAGGTACTACAGTAACCGTATTTGTCTTTAGTAAATAATCCATTGGATTCTCTGCATCAAATCGTTCAGCCCACTCGTTAGTTGTAACTGTTTTTGCTTTTTCAATTTCTGCAGGCCATAGGTTGTGTACATAGCTATAACCTGTTTGTGGATTAGTAGCAATTCCTGCTAGTGGCCATTGATTAATTTGAGGCATACCATCAGCATAAAGTCCGCCACCGAATTCTTCAGGAACAGGAGAGTTATCCATTAAAGCATATTCTCCAATTTCAGTTCGCACATAGCCCTCACCATCTGCTGCGTCCTCATAAATCCAACCTTCAATACCACCATGAATGGTTTGTGAACCTTCTGGACTAGATAGCCAGTCTAGAACCATCATAGCTCTTTCTTGCTTTGCTGGATCATCGGTACCAATAGCAAATGCTCTACCGCTACCATAGAAAGGATCAGAAGGCTGATAAATTTCCATGTCATTAAGAGGAACCATCATATAATTTTCACGATTATTACCACGCTCTGTTGTATTCCAGAAACCTTGTTGCCAATCATTCCAAATTAAGAAAGCACGTTTAGAATTGAATTTATTATTAACTGAATCCCAATTTTGTGTTCCGGAATCAGGGTCTATAATTCCAGCCTGATTTGCTTCATAATAAAATTGAAGGATTTTACGGTATGCTCCATCATTATCTGTTAAGGGAACTATATTACCAGATGTATCTAATAAAACAGAATCCCTTACCTCTTGACCATACCACTTTGTAAGCTGATTAACATTCTCCATGGAACCTCCATCCCAGTCAGGCCATAAAGTAATTCCATAGCTAGGATCCCCGTTTTCATTGGTTGGGTGAAGATCCTGAATAGCTCGAAGTGTTTTTACTAGATCTGAAAGGTTATTCATTTCAGGTGCACCTACTTCATCATAATAATCCCAAGGAACAGTCGGCGCTACGCCCGGAATAATTGGTGAAAAAGTAGTTGGGCTAGTATTAGCCATCTCAGTTGGCCATGCATAATAAGTACCTTCTCCCACACCATCTAAAGAAGAATTATACACATCAAGTTGTTCTTTGTATTCTTCAAAAGAAGAAAATTTCTTCATACTGTCAGTAACATCATAGATTAGCTCTGATTGAATACAAGACTGAATATCAGCGTTTTCAAGTACAACAATATCTCCCAAAAAACCAGCTGCTGAACGGGCTGCAAAGAGATCTCCACCTGCTACCTGTGGAGCTACAATGTTCAAAGTAA
>CAZAKD010000329.1:0-1836 GCA_964485435.1 uncultured Lachnospiraceae bacterium | reverse complement strand
CTTATGGCAATGCATTAAGAGCAGCCTTAAGAGAGGATCCAGATATAATTCTAGTAGGAGAGATGAGAGATATAGATACAATTTCTATAGCTATCACAGCTGCAGAGACAGGGCATCTTGTATTCTCTACATTACATACAATTGGTGCCGCAAGTACTGTTGATAGAATTATTGACGTATTTCCACCACATCAGCAACAACAGATTCGAATTCAGCTTGCTTCGGTATTGGTATCCGTTATATCACAGCAACTGATTCCACTATCTGAAGGTAAAGGAAGGGTAGCAGCATTTGAAGTAATGCATGCCAACTCAGCTGTTAAGAACCTGATTCGTGAAGGTAAGGCATTCCAGATACCGACCATTATACAGACGAATAAAAAGATGGGTATGCAGACTATGGATGATGCTATATATGATCTGTATGTGAGTCGTAAGATAGATTCTGAGAATGCCATACATTTTGCACAAGACCCAATTGCACTTGAGAGAAAGTTATTCTAGGAGGAAAGATATGACGAATTATTCTTATCTTGTGATTAATAAGAGTGGGAAAGAGATAAAGGGAAGTATCGAAGCTGCCAATGAAGAGAAGGCTAGGGCAACCCTAAAAGCAGAAGGCTATCTTTTAGTATCCCTAGAGGAAGCGAGCATATTAAGTAAAGATATTAATATTAATATTGGTAATCCAATAAAGCCAAGGGACCTAAGTGTATTCTGTAGGCAATTTGTAAGTATCTTATCAGCTGGAGTGTCTATTGTGAATGCATTGGACATGTTATATCAGCAGACGGATAATAAAGTACTGTCTAATGCTATAAAAGAAGTACAGACTTCGGTTGAAAAGGGTGAGAATCTGGCAGATGCTATGAGAGCTCAGAGCAAGGTATTTCCATCTATGCTATCTAATATGGTACAAGCAGGAGAAGCTTCCGGAGATCTTGAGACCGTATTCGAGAGAATGGCCATTCAATTTGAGAAAGATACCAAATTAAAGGCCCAGATTAAGAAAGCCATGACCTATCCAATGATAGTTGGAATTGTGGCTGTAGCAGTAGTTGTGCTTATGATGGTGGTGGTAATTCCTAATTTCATGTCTATGTTTGATGATATGAATATTGAGATGCCTTATATGACTAGACTTGTTATAGGGATTAGTGATTTTATGCGAGAGAAGTGGTACATAATTGTGCTTGTTGTTGGTGCAATCGTAGTGGCATATCAGATGTATAAGAAGTCACCATCAGGCAAGAGAACACTTGGATTATTGGTATATAAGATACCTTTCTTTGGGAAGTTTGTGGAGAAATCCAACTCAGCAAGATTTGCTAGAACTATGAGCACCTTGTTAGCTGCTGGAATATCAATGATTGAAGCACTAGATATCACAGCTAGAACCATGGATAATGTGATTGCGAAAGAAGCTTTAATGGATGCAAAAGAAGATGTTGCAAAAGGATTGCCTCTGTCTGTGCCAATTAAAAATGCTGGAATATTCCCACCGATGGTATATCAGATGGCTAAGATAGGTGAGGAGTCAGGTAATATAGAGAGTATGTTATCGAAGGTTGCTGATTATTATGATGAAGAAGTAGAGGCAGCAGCTGAGACAGTAACAGCGGTTATGGAGCCTATGATTATTGTGGTTCTAGCGTTGGTAGTAGGAGTTATTATTATGGCTATATTACAGCCAATGATGGCAATGTATGATGGGCTTGATAATCTATAAGCCGATGATGATGGATAATCTATTAGGGGAGTATGCTTTACCTAATAATTATTATAAAAAATAATTTATAAGAAGGAGAAAGAAAGTATGAATCAACAAGTTAAGAAA
>CAZAKD010000328.1:0-1853 GCA_964485435.1 uncultured Lachnospiraceae bacterium | reverse complement strand
CTTAGGTAAACGTATTCACCTGTCTTTTTATCTCGGTAGTAAGTTCTTTTGTAACTAAAACTCCCAAGGCAGCAAAGAAGAGTATTGGGATTATCAGTATGAACTACTTCGTATCGGTCACTACGCCCTGGTTCGTTTTTAATCACTTCATCCATCGTTTCCATAAGCATAGTCATAATGTTTCTGCCCATCTCATCGGTTCCCTCTTTCACCCCGATAGCAAGATCTGAAGCATCTTTCTTGGTTATAATTGTATCAGTTAACTTTTTTACGAATCCCTCTAGATTTTTGGTCAGACATTGTAGTATAATTTCATTCATGAAAAGCACCTTCCTTTGTAGTTTTATGGTTCTTGTCAAACCTAATTTTACCACAAAGGGGTGCTTTTCTGTACTCTAAAATAAGAATGTAAATCTTTCCCACTTTCCCTAACCTAATTATACGCTAACATAGATGAGTATTAGTACTAATATAGGAGCCATGAAAGAAGGTGCCGAAGTAGCTAAAGAGATGGAAGTAGAATATCTATTGCAGTATTCTTGATAGAAGCATAGGCACAGGATGTATTACTTATTAAAACTCAATTAAAAACATATTGAAATATCTATAAATATTTGGTATAATTACCCTATAAAATGAGTTCTTCATTTTAACTATTATTCTAATACCTACATACGGGTATCTATCTAGTGTTTCTCGCGATTAAATCTGCAAAATAATCCTTATTATGAGATTCTTAAGATATTAAAAAACACTTTAAATAAGTATAACTAGAATTCAAATGTATTCCAGAGAACATTTGAATTAGATATCTTTGATGCTTTTTATGATTAATATAGGTGCTGTATGGGAAGAGAATAGTAGCGATATTAATAGTGTAGGAAAGTGAGGTGATATTATAAAAAAACTTGCTATGTATTTAAATAATATCAAGTAATAAAGCAAGAAGTTAACAGGGAGCAAAAACAAATAAAAGTAATGAGAAAAGGGGACCACATGAAGAGATTAATAAAGAAAGTTCTACTAGCCATTTTGGTAACAATCCTATTTTTAGAAGATGGAATGACGTCTGCACAAGCATCTTCTAAATCTACTGTCACTGTAGAGAAATTTATTCGACTCATGATAGAAACAAGTAAATTAGAAGTGGATAGAACAGAAAAAGTTCCTTATATTGCTGCAGCTTTACGCGAAGGTATTATAAAAGAAGGAGAATTTTCTTCTTACAATGTAAAGATAACTTACCAGGATGCAGCAGTTATTGCATGTAGAACTGAAGAACTATTACATGGAACGACTTATGATGAATCACTTTATAGTCAGATAAAGAATAAAAAGAGGATTTCTGACCTAAACAAGATAACAAAATCAAAACAGAGTTCAGTGATTAAGGTTTTTGCCAAGGGGATTATGATAGGGTTTTCTAATGGAAGATACTCTCATAGCAGACAATTTAAAGGGGCGGAGAATATTCCTTTATCTACTGCAAAATTAATATGTAATAGGACAGTGAATAAATCTAAGAGAAGGAAATTGAGTCCTGACGGGCAGTTAATTAGGGAGACTAATCTTCCTAAGAGTGTGAAGAATAAAAATGCACCGGTACCATCAGAAGAGTTACCTTATGTGGTGAAGGGAACTCCCTCTGCGAAAGATTATCCTTATATTTTAGAGAGCTTTCCTAATGATTTTTATCAGAAAAGTTTTGATTATCAGAATACACGATATGGTGCCAAACCAGTGGAGTTGGTGAAATATGCAAGTCCTGCAAAGTTAACACAAATGAATCATAATGGCTACAAGATGGACGATGTCTTAGCTGCAAATCTTGATACTTGGGTAAATAAAATAGA
>CAZAKD010000327.1:0-1860 GCA_964485435.1 uncultured Lachnospiraceae bacterium | reverse complement strand
TATTAGAGAAGTATATGAATACCCAGATGATTGAAACAGAAGACATTAAATCATTGATTTCTGCAAGAAAAATATTCCCATGTTATTTTGGTTCTGCATTGAAATTACAAGGGGTAGAGGAGCTTTTGAATGGAATTGACAAGTATACAATTCAACCTTCTTATACAGAGAATTTTGGAGAAAAAATAAACAAGAAAGCAAGAGATGAACAAGGTAATCGATTGACCTATATGAAGATTACAGGAGGAAGTTTAAGGGTAAAGATGCTCCTTTCTAATAGCAAAGAGGGAGATGAGGCTTCAAAATGGGAAGAGAAAGTTGACCAGATTCGAATATATTCAGGAAATAGGTATGAGTCAGTGGACGAAGTAGGAGCTGGAAGCTTATGTGCTGTGATGGGTTTAAATAGTACGTATCCAGGAGAAGGTCTAGGTATAGAGGTGGTTTCGAACAAATCTATTTTAGAACCTATTCTAAACTATCAGATTCTATTGCCACCCGATATTGACGCTAATGTAATGATTACTAAATTACGTCTTTTAGAGGAAGAGGACCCACAGCTTCATATAGTCTGGTCAGAGGAGCTTAAAGTAATTCATGCACAGTTAATGGGGGAAGTGCAGGTAGAAATATTAAAGAGTCTTATCTTGCAACGTTTTGGGATAAAGGTAGAATTTGGTCCAGGTAATATAGTGTATAAAGAGACGATTATAGAACCTGTGGAAGGTGTAGGGCATTATGAACCATTACGACATTATGCAGAAGTACATGTGCTATTAGAGCCTGGGGAAAAAGGAAGCGGGATTACTTATGCATCAACTTGTAGTGAAGACATATTAGATCGAAATTGGCAAAGGTTAATATTAACACATATGGAAGAGAAAGAACATATTGGGGTATTAACAGGTTCACCAATTACTGATCTGAAGATTACATTGCTTACTGGACGAGGGCACCAGAAACACACAGAAGGAGGAGACTTTAGGCAAGCCACATATCGCGCAATTCGTCATGGATTAAAGAAGGGGAAAACAATTCTTTTAGAACCATATTACAATTTCAGGTTAGAGATACCTACCGAATCAGTTGGAAGAGCAATATCAGACATTGGGCGAATGGTTGGAGAATTTGACCCACCTTATATTGATGGAGAGATGTCAGTTATCACTGGATATGCACCAGTAGCAACAATGGGTGACTATCAGTTAGAAGTACACTCTTATACCAGTGGTAGAGGTAAGCTATTCTGTACTTTAAGAGGATACGAACAATGTCATAATGCAGAACAAGTAATAGAGGCAATAGGGTATGATAGTGAGAGAGATATGGATAATCCAACATCTTCTATATTTTGCGCCAATGGAGCTGGATATGTTGTTGAATGGGATAAAGTTGAGGAACATATGCATGTGGAAAGTGGATGGATTCCAGAGGAATTAGTGGATAATAAGAATTTGAACAAGGTTGATGTAATTACCAAGTCAAGAGCATCTAGCCAAGATTCTATGCAGATGGATAAAGAACTAGAGGATATATTTGTTCGTACATTTGGACCGATTAAGCAGAAGTATAATCCAGGACAAAGCCGCCTAGGACAGGAGAAAAAACACACAAGCATATCATATGAAAAAAGAAAAGCGAAAGAGCCTATTCAAGAATATCTTCTAGTAGATGGATATAATATTGTATTCTCCTGGGAGGAGCTTAATGAATTAGCAAAAGAGAATCTGGATGCAGCTAGATATAAGTTAATGGATATCCTATGCAATTATCAAGCACTAAAGAATTCTACTGTAATATTGGTCTTTGATGCATATAAAGTAAAGGGTGGAGTGGGTGAAGTACTAGATTATCATAATA
>CAZAKD010000326.1:872-1877 GCA_964485435.1 uncultured Lachnospiraceae bacterium | reverse complement strand
GGGATATTCTATATGAGGCAGTAACCTTAGGTGCTTCTGATATATTCTTGATCGTAGGAAGGAAGATATCCTATAAGATTCAGGGCATGATTACTCCTAGGGATGGGAATATATTAAGGAAAGAAGACACATTAGAACTAATTGATAAGATATATGAACTTGCAGAGCAAAGAGACAAGAGGCTTAGAGATGATGGGGATGATGATTTTGCCCTATCTGTAGCTGAAGTTGGTAGATTTCGAGTGAATATATATCGTCAGAGGGGGACTTGGAGTGGAGTTCTTCGCGTTGTGGCATATGAACTACCTTGCTTTGAGGATATGGGAATTCCTCTTAAAGTAATGGAGTTAAGTAATTTAACCAAAGGGTTAGTGCTAGTAACAGGAGCTGCTGGAAGCGGTAAGAGTACTACTTTATCCTATATTATTGATGAGATTAATCAATGTCGCAATTGCCATATCCTAACTTTAGAGGATCCTATAGAGTTCTTACATAAGCATAAGACTAGTATTATAAGTCAAAGAGAGATTGGAATTGATACCAATAATTATAGTAAGGCACTTCGGGCGGCTATGAGGGAATCTCCAGATGTAATCTTAATTGGAGAGATGAGGGATCTAGAGACTATAGAGATTGCAATGACGGCAGCAGAGACAGGGCATCTTGTGCTTTCTACTCTTCACACAGTAGGAGCATCTAATACAATAGATCGAATTATTGATGTATTTCCAGCAAATCAGCAACAACAGATTCGAGTACAGTTATCTATGGTACTTAAGGGCATTGTGTCTCAGCAATTACTTCCGAGTACAGATGGGCTTGTTCCAGCTTTTGAGATATTAGAAGCCAATACAGCCATTCGCACTATGATTCGGGATGGAAAGGTTCACCAGATTAATTCTCTAATATATACTTCGTCTAAAGAAGGAATGAAATCAATGGATCAAAGCATTCTAGAGTTGTATCAGCAAAGTCGAATTACTGAAGAAACAGCTATCATATATG
>CAZAKD010000326.1:0-862 GCA_964485435.1 uncultured Lachnospiraceae bacterium | reverse complement strand
GAATTCTGATATAATGAAGAGGAACATCCACAATATCAATGGAGAATAAGTAAAAGGAGGTGCTCTATGAGTAGAACTGGAAGAATAACAGTCCTAATAGCATGTTGCTGGATGCTTTTATTCATAGGTAGAAGTGAAGCAGTAGCAGCCAGCCAACTTTATGAAGATAACCAGAATGGTGTTCTCACCATTGAATATAATAATACAGACGGAGCAAAGATGAAGATTGCTGTATCAAAGGGAGATAAGAGTTATTATTACAATCTTGTCAAGGGAAAGAACACTTTAGATATTCCTTTGACTATGGGAAATGGCATTTATAAGATACGTATTTGCAAGAATATTACAGGTACAAAGTATAGTATTATTCAAAGTGAGACCTATCAGTTGGATTTAGAGAATGAAGATGAAGTTTATCTCCATTCTAATGTTATTGTTGATTATACAGTGAAGGATCCTCCTATTAAAAAGGCGGATGCTCTCACTAAGAATAAGAAAGTGGACATGGCAAAGATAGAGACAATATACAATTATGTAGTTAAGAATTATCTCTATGATTATAAGAAGCTTGAATCATTATCAAGTGGATATATTCCTAATATTAATATAATATATAAGAATAAAAAAGGAATCTGCTACGATATCTCAGCTCTTATGGCTGCCATGATGCGAAGTGAAGGAATCCAAGTAAAACTAGTAACTGGTTATACACCTAATGTAGATGTATATCATGCATGGAATATGATCTATGACGAGAAGTCCAAACAATGGATTACTGTAGATGCAACTTACGATCTTAGTATGTATCAAGCAGGTAAGAAGTATAAGATAGATCTTTGGGTAGATGTAGATGAGGTATATG
>CAZAKD010000325.1:1604-1887 GCA_964485435.1 uncultured Lachnospiraceae bacterium | reverse complement strand
CTTAGTTGGCGGAGCTGTACTCTTATCTGTAATGGTATATGTTAGATCACTTACATCAAGTGGGGCATCATCTAGGTTATCATAAGACAATCGAATACGATACCCTTCCAACACCTTAGGTGCATCTTTAAAAGTATCCACAGTAGAAGTCCCATCATAGTCCGATACATCATACCCGCCAGTAATCTTGGTAATCTTCTCAATATCACTACCAGAGAATTTCTCGTCAATGGTGTATTGCATATTCTCTGATGTCTCATTGAATACCAAGCTAGAGTTCGTC
>CAZAKD010000325.1:0-1594 GCA_964485435.1 uncultured Lachnospiraceae bacterium | reverse complement strand
AATTCGATATCCCTCCATCACCTTAGGAGCATCTTTAAAAGTATCCACAGTAGATGTCCCTTGTACATAGTCCGATACATCATATCCATCAGTAATGGTTGTTATTTTCTCAATATCACTTCCTGCGAATTTCTCATCAATAGTATATTGCATATTCTCTGATGTCTCATTGAATACCAAGCTAGAGTTCGTCTTATATCCTGTAAATACATATCTTCCAGCGTAATTAGTGTTACCTTCTTGATAGATTTGATTCTTCATCTCTTCAAGATTCTTGATAATACTATCCCTATCACTTCTACTTAGAGGGTCATTGGATCCTTGATTATATTGTGTATGCATATTAGTCAGAATTGTATTCACATTTCTAAGTGCACTCTCTGTAGTTTCCATCCAAGACATTGCATCAGGTATATTTTTCTTATAATATTGATTAATCTCTGATACGGTTGTTCTAAGTTTTAGGGCTCTAACTGCTACAATTGGATCATCTGAAGGTCTCTGAATCTTCTTACCTGTAGAATACTGCTCATCCAATTTGCTCATTCTTACTTTGTTTTTATTAATATTACTCAGAGAGTTGTTTGTCATCATTTTATTCGTTATTCTCAATTGTTAACCCTCCTTATACACCCATTCCATTTATTAGTTTATCTAGCACTTCATCCATTACTGAGATTACTTTGGCTGATAGATTATAAGCATGTTGGAATCTTACTAGATTCATGGCCTCTTCATCTTGGTCTACTCCGCTTACGGATAATCTTTGGTTTGTTATGGATGTTAATATATTCTCTTGACTTAACGAGAAGTTCTTGGCCTTATTGGTATCAACACCTATCTCATCAAAAAGAGTTTGAATAAATTCAGCTGGCTTTCCTTGTTTAAACATAGAACCATCTTCTTTTAGTTTGATTAGATCTAAAACAATATCATTATTTTCAATTCCATTTACTATATCTGAAGTTGTTGCAAATAATCTTGGATCTGCAAGTATTTTAGAATTTACAGAGAAATTTGCAGATGTAAGTTGATAATAGCTATCTCCTGTAGAAGAAAAGGATGTTGGATTCTCATCTAATATAAAATTCTCACCTGTTACAATGTTGGTACCATTAAAATAATCCAAGCCATTGTTACCGTACAAGTCTTGCCCTTTATTATGTATAGCATTGAACTCAGAAGAAAAGTTCCTTACAAATTCATTTAACTTAGACATATAATAAGGAATTCCTTTGTAGTTAATACTCTCCCCTATCTTAACACTTGCGCCTTCTGCTCCCACAGTTAGCGGTTGCTTAAGTTCAAATGTATATTCATAATTATCTCCAACCTTGTTCACAGTGAATCCTTCATACTCATAGATACGATTTCCTACAGTAAGCATTCCTGTTGGGGCAATGTTAAGTTTGTTAATGTCATTTATGGATGCATTATTTAGAACTAAAAAACTACTTCCCATTGCATTTACAGGATTTCCCATTCCGTCTACACCTGTAGAGCCAGTACCCGTTAGATTCTCATTATTATTACCATCTCTTACTTCAATAATTGCCTTTAGATTACCACCCAAAGTTTGGCTTAGAATATTAAA
>CAZAKD010000324.1:0-1907 GCA_964485435.1 uncultured Lachnospiraceae bacterium | reverse complement strand
CCGCCTTCGCAAACCATATGTTGAAATCATAGCATCAGACTAGGTGTGAATGCAAAAAAAGCATTATTTTACTGAAAGTAAAACAATGCCTTCACTCTATTCTATTTTGCCTTTTTGATTCAAGATGGTTCCGCCTCCAACTACATAGTCACCATCATAGAACACCACCGCTTGTCCTGGTGTTATTGCTCTCTGTGGTTCGTCGAAGATACATTGAATTAAATCTTCCCCAACCTTTTTAATGGTACATGAAGCACCTATATGACTATAACGAATCTTGGCTTCTACTTTCATCTCCGACTCTAATTCAGCTATGGACATGTAATTCAAATTATTTGCATAAAGTACATCAGAAAAGACCTGATCACTCTCACCAATGACAACTTCATTGGTCTCAGGGCGAATCTCAAGAACAAAGACCGGATGTCCCAACGCAAGATTTAACCCTTTTCTTTGTCCTACAGTATAGTGGGTGATTCCTTTATGTCTTCCTAGTATCTCTCCATCACGAGTAACAAAGTTACCTTCTTGAATAGACACATCTGTATTCTCTTCAATAAATTTAGCATAATTATTATCAGGTATAAAACATATCTCCTGACTATCTGGTTTATTGGCAACCTTTAGCTGAATCTTATCTGCGATTTGACGTATCTCATCCTTTGTATACTCACCAACTGGCATTAATGTGTGCTCTAATTGGTATTGAGTCAAATTATATAAAGCATAGGTTTGATCTTTTGCTGCTGTTGCTGACTTCTTCAGGGTATATCTACCGTTCTCTAATTGGACAACTCTAGCATAGTGACCAGTTGCAATATAATCAGCCCCTATGTCAAGAGATCTTTTTAATAAAGATTCCCACTTCACATAGCGATTGCAGGCAATACAAGGATTGGGAGTCCTACCTTCTAGATACTCCTGTATAAAATAATCCATTACATTTTCTTTAAATTCATTTTTAAAATTCATTACGTAATATGGTATATCCAAGTCATTAGCTACTCTTCTAGCGTCATCAACTGCACTAAGTCCACAGCATCCGCCATTCTCAGATACAGAACATGCATCTTCATCTTGCCATATCTGCATAGTAACACCTATGACGTTGTATCCAACTTCTTGTAGTAAATAAGCTCCAACGGAAGAATCCACTCCACCAGACATACCAATTACAACTGTCTTCTTATCCATGGATTAATATTCCTCTTCAATCTTTTCCTCTTCATGAATATCAGACTTTGGTTTCTTTAATCCTTCAAACTGAAGTCCGTTCTTCTCTGCGTAATCCCATAGTGCAGAGTGAATTGCCTCTTCTGCTAATAGGGAGCAGTGAATCTTCTGAGTTGGAAGTCCATCTAATGCATCCATAACTGCTTTATTAGTTATGGTTAACGCCTCTTCCACTGTTTTACCAATTACAAGTTCTGTAGCTATGCTACTTGTTGCAACAGCTGCTCCACAACCAAATGTTTTAAACTTACAATCTTGTATCACACCATTATCATCTATGTCAAGATACATTCTCATGATATCACCACATTTTGCATTACCTACTGTGCCGACACCGCTTGCATTCTCAATCTCCCCTACATTTCTTGGGTGCGAGAAATGATCCATTACTTTTTCACTATACATACTTATTCCTCCTGTACTCTGAGTGTTATCTGCTAACTACATTATTACTGTAGATTATGTTTCTTTGCAAAATCTTCATAAAGTGGTGACATTGAACGTAATCTATCTACAATTACTTTGATTTTATCAATTACGTATCTAATCTCATCTTCTGTGTTATCTTCATTTAAGGTTAATCTTAAAGAGCCATGTGCAATCTCATGTGGCAAACCAATAGCTAATAATACATGAGACGGATCTAATGAGCCTGAAGTACAGGCTGAACCACT
>CAZAKD010000323.1:0-1919 GCA_964485435.1 uncultured Lachnospiraceae bacterium | reverse complement strand
ATTAAAAAATATATACATATTTATCCAGGCTGTTTCATTTATATAGTATTATTTATATTTTGGATGTCATTCTTACCATTGAATAAGTAAAGTATGCTATAATTAATTAGACGTTGTGGTGCCAGGCACTATGAACGGTGCCTGGCACCAGACAAGGAGGCAAAAGAATGCACCAGGAAAATCGCACATATATAGCAATTGATCTCAAATCTTTCTATGCCTCTGTTGAATGTTTGGAACGGGGGCTAGACCCATTAAATACAAATCTTGTGGTTGCCGATGCAAGTCGCACAGAGAAAACCATTTGCCTTGCAGTATCCCCATCGTTGAAAACAATTGGTGTCTCAGGTAGAGCAAGGCTGTTCCAGGTAGTACAGAAGGTGAAGGAAGAAAATGCAATTAGGAAGAGCAAAGCACCGAATCGTTCATTTACTGGTTCATCGTATATTTATACTGAACTAAAAGAATCACCTGAATTATCACTGGATTATATTGCAGCACCACCTAGAATGGCAAAGTATATGGAATACAGTGCAAGAATCTACGATATATATTTAAAATATGTAGCACCAGAGGATATTCATGTCTACTCCATTGATGAGGTATTCATGGATGTGACTAACTATCTAGAGGTAGCCGGCATGTCCGCAAGAGAATATGCAGGAAAGATAATAGCTGATGTGTTACGAACAGTTGGAATCACGGCAACAGCTGGAATAGGTACAAATCTGTATCTTTGTAAAATAGCAATGGATATTGTAGCAAAACACATACCACCAGACAAAGACGGAGTACGAATTGCAGAATTAGACGAGATGAAATATAGAAGGATTCTCTGGTCTCATAAACCACTGACTGATTTCTGGCGCGTTGGAAGGGGATATGCTAAGAAGTTAGAAGAACACGGGATGTACACAATGGGTGATGTGGCAAGATGCTCTATTGGAAAGAAGAATGAATTTTATAACGAAGACTTGTTATATAAATTATTTGGGGTAAATGCAGAGTTACTAATCGACCATGCGTGGGGTTGGGAACCATGCACAATTGCAGATATAAAGGCTTATAAGCCATCAACGAATAGTCTTGGTTCGGGACAAGTTCTACAGCATCCATATGAGTATGAAAAAGCAAGAATTATTGTACGTGAAATGACAGATCTCCTAGTGCTTGACCTAGTAGATAAAGGATTTGTGACAGATCAGATGGTCTTGACAGTAGGTTATGACATTGAAAATCTAAGTAATCCAGAGATAAGAAAGAAATATCATGGTCCAATAACAACAGATCACTACGGACGCCAGATTCCAAAGCATGCACATGGCACGGTGAATCTAGGCCGACAGACATCCTCTACAAAGCTAATTATGGATGCTGTTATGGACTTATATACTCGGATTGTAGATGAGAACTTATTGGTTAGAAGAATAAATATTACAGCAAATCATGTAGTGGATGAAAACAGTGTAGATAAAAATGAATCCTATGAACAACTTAATCTGTTTACTGATTATGGAGTGATGCAAGAAGAAAAAGAAGAAGAGAATGCAAAATTACTAAGAGAAAAGAAGATGCAGCTTGCGATTCTTGATATAAAGAAAAAGTATGGTAAAAATGCAATACTAAAGGGTACCAACCTAGAAGAAGGTGCCATGACAATAGAAAGAAACAAGCAGATTGGTGGTCATAAGGCATAAGTCTGGAAGTGTATGTTGATGAATCAATGAAAGGAACTGGAAATGATAGAAAATAATAATGAGCAACATCCTTATGATGATATTATTAATTTACACCATCATGTCTCTAGCAATCGTGGACAGATGTCCATACATGATCGCGCTGCACAATTTTCTCCATTTGCAGCTCTGACAGGTTTTGATGGAGTAATCAAAGAGACTGCAAGACTGACAGACCGGAGA
>CAZAKD010000322.1:0-1922 GCA_964485435.1 uncultured Lachnospiraceae bacterium | reverse complement strand
TTTCAGGCATGAAAGATGATAGGAGACTTGCGCCAATAGTAATACTTTCAATTAGGTTATATAGCACTGTCTCTAATCTGGGTTTTTTCTCTTCTTCTTTAGCTAGTGCCCATGGTATAGTCTCATCGATATACTTATTACATCTTTTGAATAGAGTAAAAATTTCTGAGATTGCATCTGCTACTCTTAACTTATCCATCTTAGCCACAACTTTTTTAGGTGTTTCTAGAACTAAGTTTATAAGCTCATTATCAATATCTTCTTTTACTTTAGCATTGTTGATTGTGCCATCAAAATACTTATTAGACATTGAAATTGTTCTATTAACAAGATTACCAAGAGTATTCGCTAGATCTGCATTCATTCTCTCAATCATTAACTCCCATGATATAACACCATCATTATCAAATGGCATCTCATGAAGAACAAAGTATCTTACTGCATCAACTCCAAAAAACTCTACTAAATCATCTGCATAAAGTACATTTCCTTTGGATTTACTCATCTTTCCATCACCTTGTAATAACCAAGGATGACCAAATATCTGTTTTGGAAGCGGAATATCTAATGCCATTAACATGATAGGCCAATAGATTGTATGGAATCTCAAGATATCCTTTCCAATCAGATGCAAGTCTGCTGGCCAGAACTTCTCATATAATTCGCCATTATTTCCATCTAGATCATACCCTAATCCCGTAATGTAATTACTTAATGCATCTATCCACACGTACACAACGTGTTTATCATCAAAATCCACAGGAATTCCCCAACTAAATGATGTTCTAGATACACATAGGTCTTGAAGCCCTGCTAATAGAAAATTATTCATCATTTCATTTTTTCTAGAATCAGGCTGTATAAATTCCGGATGGGTATTAATATGTTCAATTAATCGATCTGCATATTTACTTAGCTTCATGAAATAGGCTTCTTCTTTTGCAGGTTGAACTTCTCCTCCACAATCAGGACATTTACCATCCTCTAATTGTGACGAAGAGAAAAATGATTCACATGGAGTGCAATATAGTCCTTCATATTCACCTTTATAGATATCTCCTTGCTCATATAACTTCTTAAATATCTTTTGTACTTGTTTCTCATGATATTCATCTGTTGTTCTAACAAATTTATCATAGGATGTATCCATTAGATTCCATATTCTTTTAATATCTCCAGCTATATCATCAACAAATTCTTGTGGAGATACTCCTGCAGCTTTGGCCTTTTCTTCAATCTTTTGTCCATGCTCATCTGTTCCAGTTTGGAAAAACACATCATATCCTTCTTGTCTTTTAAATCTTGCTATACTGTCTGCCAATACAATCTCATATGAATTGCCTATATGAGGCTTTCCTGAGGTATATGCTATTGCTGTTGTAATATAATAAGGCTTCTTATTCATCCAATCTCCTCCTAATAATTCATCATTTAATAACAAAAAACCCCCATCTTCTATAAAGACGAGAGCAAATGCTTCGTGGTACCACTTTAATTTACTTATATATTAATAAGCCTCCAACGCTATAACGGGCGCTACCGTTGCAACCTAAAGTTTATTCTCTCAGTTACAAAGCTCCAAGACCATCTTCAAAAGATATGTAAGACCTTTTCTCACCATCCAGGCTCTCTATACATCCATATTCTCTCTACTCTTCTTATCATCGCTTTTCTATCTATTTATGCTAGTTTATCTTGAAATGTTACATTTGTCAAGATAAGGATTATTATATTCTTACCACTTAAGATACTAGATATGCTTATTTACTCATATAATTTAATTATAGGTTATCCAATGCATTCGTTTACAAAAAAGTTAGACCAACGTAGGAGGCATTTATGAAATCGTATTCAAAGTACTATTTATCTCTATTTTTTTTATCAATATTTTTACTCGTTGGATGTCATAAGGATAATTCAAG
>CAZAKD010000321.1:0-1932 GCA_964485435.1 uncultured Lachnospiraceae bacterium | reverse complement strand
TAAATGGAATATTATCAAGTCTTTCAATCCGATACTTTCCATTAATTATATCAATGCTTTCATTAGAATTATGTCTTACATTGGCGCAAAATATTGTTGGTTTATATCCTCTATTAATTAAGTTTTCAGCAAACCAATAATGCCTTCCACCCCGATTCATATACATATCTGTTGCATAATGATTAAATATCCAAACGTTTTTTTTCACTTTACCTACCTCAAAATTAAATTTTGTTCACTTCATTTTTCATACTGTTTTAATTAGCCTTGCAGGAATCCCAACATAAGTCCCTGATTCAGTAATATCCTTGATTACTACAGCTCCAGCACCTATTGTGGTTTGTTTACATATATTCAAATTGTTAATGACTGTGCTTCCTGCACCAATCCAACTTTCTTCACCTATAATAACTGTCCCTGCCAGATTTACTCCTGGAGAGACATGCACATAATCACCAATAATATTGTCATGATCCACACTACTACTTGTGTTAATGATACATCCTTTTCCAATCTTACTTGAACTATTAATTACAACCCCCGCCATAATAGCAGTACCAATTCCTATCTCAACATCAGTTCCAACAATTGCACTAGGATGAATTAAACTCACAACTGACAACCCTGATGTTTGCAATTTATCTTGTATCTTTTCTCTTATCTTATTATTTCCTATAGCAACGAAGAAGTCTGCTATCTCTTTATATTTTAAAGCCTCTGAAGTTTTTCCTATAACTTCAAATCCCATACACGTCTTAATAGATTCATTATCATCAATGAAAGCTATGTTTTTCCACTTATTCATTTTAATTGCAATATCAGCAATAACTTTTCCATGACCACTTGCACCAGTAATAATTAACATATCTTTCATATCAAATGAATTCCTTTCTAAAGCATAAACTTTATAATATAATCTTTATTTACTTTCTTTAGTACCTCTAAATGGCTCCATTGTAACTGATGTATCTGAACTGATTCCTTCTTTAAAGAATACTTTCTTAATAGTTGTAAGGATAATTTTCCAGTCACCAATGAAAGTAATATTATCGACATATTCAACATCCAAATTAAATCTTTCTTCCCAATCTATAGCATTACGTCCATTTACCTGAGCACTTCCAGAAAGCCCTGGTCTTACCTCATGTCTTCTTTTTTGATGGTCATTATATAGTTCTAAATACTGAACTAATAAAGGTCTAGGACCCACTATGCTCATGTCACCTTTTAGAATGTTAAAAAGCCCTGGCAATTCATCTAAGGATGTTGCACGAAGCTTTCTCCCGAATCTAGTTAGCCTTTTGGAATCTGGAAGTAGTTTACCATTGCCATCTCTTTTGTCAGTCATAGTTCTGAATTTATACATGGTAAATATCTTCTCATTCATGCCTGGTCTTTTTTGTTTAAATAATACTGGGCTTCCAAGTTTAAGCCTAACAAGAGTCACAACTATTATAAGTACAGGACTTAGAACTATAATAGCTATCAAAGATAATATAAAGTCCATTGGCCTCTTAATAAACTTCCTATATATACCTATTAAAGGTTTAACATTTCTCGTCACCATAATATTCTCTCTATTTCCACAATGATTTTATAACTTTACAAATCCTTACAAGATCTCCATCCGTCATCTTCGTATCACTAGGTAGGCATACACCATTCTCAAAGATCTTCTCACTTGCACCCTCACCAATATAATCATACTTTTCAAAGAAAGGTTGCATATGCATTGGCTTCCAAACTGGTCTTGATTCTATATTATCAGCTTCCAATGCTTCCATAAGGTCTAAAGGTCTGATCTTTCCACTTAATTGAATTACACTTAACCAGTAATTAGGCTCATCCCATTCATTCACTGGCATAAAACTAATGCCTTCTAACTCACCTAATTCTCTTTTGTAAAACTCAAATATATATTTCTTCTTAGCA
>CAZAKD010000320.1:0-1943 GCA_964485435.1 uncultured Lachnospiraceae bacterium | reverse complement strand
TCTACTACTTTTCTTAAAATAATGCAAGTACTATTTAAACTTTTTTATTTATTTTATAAATACCTTACTACTTTTTAACAAACTAGACACTGATTCTATAGATATATTGGGAGTTCATATAAAACTTATAGAACTCCCAACCATCCATAATTACAATATTAATTATTCAAAAAATCCATTAAGGATATCTGATTTGAACTTGGTAGATTACCAAAGAGATCAAGATCTCCCATAAGATCTACAACAGTTCCACTTACTTTCGTCCTTTGTTTAAAATCATCTCTAGATAGGAATTTACCTTCTTTCACAGCATCAACTACTGCATCTGCTGCTTTATCGCCAAGACCATCAATGGTACTCAAGGAAGGCATGAGCTTTCCATCGATAATCTGAAATGTATGGGCTTTGGCTGTATATATGTCAATAGGTTCAAATTCATATCCTCTTGCATACATTTCTTGGACGATCCTCATATCCTTTAAGGTATCTTGCTCTTTTTTGGTTAATTCATTGCTACGTTTTTTATAGTCTGCAATATAATACTCAAGGCGCTCTTTTCCTAAGCACATTAGTTCATAGTTAAAAGCAGAGGCTCTAATACTAAAATATGCCGCATAATAAGCAAGTGGATGATACACCTTAAAATAAGCAATACGAAAAGCCATCATTACATATGCTGCTGCATGGGCTTTCGGGAACATATATTTTATTCGTTTACAGGACCAGATGTACCATTCAGGAACATTTGCTGCTAACATGGCTTCTTCCATATGGGGTTCTAGACCTTTTCCTTTACGAACCATCTCCATAATCTTAAATGCAAGTCCATCTTCAACTCCCATATGTATCAGATATGTCATAATATCATCCCGAGTACATATGGCAGTAGATAGGGTGCATTTTCCTTCTGCTATAAGAACCTGTGCATTATTTAGCCATACATCCGTACCATGAGATAGTCCTGAGATACGTACTAAATCTGAGAAATTCTTTGGCTTTGTGTCTCGTAACATCTGCATTACGAATTCTGTACCAAACTCTGGTACACCCAAGCAACCTAAATTACACCCATCTATATCATCTGATCTAAGTCCCAATGCACTTAAATTATCAAATAAAGATAATACTTTTTCATCATCCAAACGGATCGTTTGCGCGTCCACTCCTGTGATATCTTCAAGCATACGAATCATTGTTGGATCATCATGACCTAGAATATCAAGTTTTAATAGATTATGATCAATGGAGTGATAATCAAAATGAGTAGTGATTGTTTTAGTTGACATATCATTTGCTGGCCTTTGTACAGGCGTAAAGGAATAGATCTCTTCTCCATGGGGAAGTACAATAATTCCACCAGGATGTTGACCTGTAGTTCTTCTTACGCCAACGCAACCTGATGCGATACGTTCAATCTCAGCTCTACGTTGGGGTTTTTCTCGTTCTTCATAATATTTCATCACATAACCATAAGCTGTTTTTTCTGCTAAGGTACCAATCGTACCTGCTCTAAATGTATACCCTTGTCCAAATATTTCTTCTGTATAGCTATGTGCATGACTTTGATATTCCCCGGAGAAGTTAAGGTCAATATCGGGCTCCTTATCTCCATTGAATCCAAGAAATGTCTCAAAAGGAATATCATGTCCATCCTTGTGTAACGGCTCACCACACTCTGGACATAATTTATCTGGCATGTCACAACCAGATGCACCAGTATATTGTTTTACTTCTGGTGAATCAAAGTCAGAATAAAAACAATTGGTACAATAATAATGGGCTGAAAGAGGATTTACTTCTGTAATCCCTGACATGGTCGCTACGAAGGAAGATCCAACGGAACCTCTAGAACCAACCAGATATCCATCCTCATTGGACTTCCATACTAATTTTTGTGCAATAATATACATAACAGCAAAACCATTTGATATAATGGAGTTCAG
>CAZAKD010000319.1:0-1943 GCA_964485435.1 uncultured Lachnospiraceae bacterium | reverse complement strand
TGTTCAAGAGAGCTATCAATCCGTTCGTGCTGTTCCATATGATCTACCAATCGTAGGATATGGGAATGGAATCGTAAACACTCTAAGGATATGGGATGCAGAAGCTGCCTCAACATTTAACCTGGAACATTTTGATAAAGGAGACTATACAAAAGCAGTAGAAGAACAGAATCTTGCAAGAACCATATGTGAAGTTCTATATCCCAATGATAATCATTATGCAGGAAAGGAATTGCGTTTAAAACAACAATATTTTTTCGTATCTGCAAGCATACAAAGAGCATTAATAAAATACATGGAGAAGCACGAAGATATTAGGAAACTGCCAGAGAAAGTGTGTTTTCAACTGAATGATACTCATCCTACAGTAACAGTTCCTGAGTTGATGAGGATATTAATGGACGACTATAATCTTGGTTGGGATGAAGCATGGGAAGTTACTTGTAAAACTTGCGCTTACACCAATCACACAATTATGTCAGAAGCATTAGAAAAGTGGCCAATAGACTTATTTGCAAAACTTTTACCTAGGGTATATCAGATTGTAGAAGAGATAAATCGTAGATTCCTTCTAACCATTGGAGACAGATATCCAGGCAATGAACATAAAGTATCGAAACTAGCAATTATCTATAATGGTCAGATTCGAATGGCTAATATGGCTATTGTTGCTAGCTATTCGGTGAATGGTGTGGCAAGGTTACATACAGAGATTCTAAAAGAACGTGAATTGAAAGATTTCTATGAACTATATCCAGAAAGGTTTAATAACAAAACCAATGGTATCACTCAAAGACGATTCTTATTACATGGGAATCCCCTATTAGCTAATTGGGTTACAGATAAAATCGGAGATGGCTGGATTACACACCTAGAAACTATAAGTCAGATAAAGCCATACGCAATAAATGAGAATGCAAAGAAGGAATTCTTAGAAATTAAGTATAAAAATAAAGTTAGACTTGCATCATATATAAAAGAGCATAATGGAATCGAGGTAGATCCTAAATCAATCTTTGATGTGCAAGTTAAGCGGCTTCATGAATACAAGCGACAGTTATTAAATATCCTTCATGTTATGTATCTTTATAATGAACTAAAAAAGAACCCTAACATGGAATTCTATCCAAGAACATTTATATTTGGAGCAAAAGCATCTGCTGGATATCGAAGAGCCAAAGCAATTATTAAGTTAATTAATAGTGTTGGAGATGTAATCAACAATGATGCAAGTATACAAGGTAAGATAAAGGTTGTATTTATAGAAAATTATAGGGTGTCTAATGGAGAGATTATATTCGCAGCAGCTGATGTATCTGAACAGATATCTACTGCAAGTAAAGAGGCATCAGGAACTGGTAATATGAAGTTTATGCTAAATGGTGCTCTCACACTTGGAACCATGGATGGCGCCAATGTAGAAATTGTAGAAGAAGTAGGAGAAAATAATGCATATATCTTTGGATTATCCTCTGAAGAGATAATGAAATACGAACGAGAAGGTGGATATAATCCAAAAGATATCTATAATTCAGATGCTGATATTAAGGCAGTATTAGACCAACTTGTGAATGGATATTATTCATCAGAAGATCCAAATCTTTTCCGAGAATTATATATGTCATTACTTGAACCAAATGGTGGAGAACGTGCAGATCAATACTTTATATTGAAAGACTTCCACTCATATATAGAAGCACAAGAAAGACTAGAACATGATTATAAAGATCCAAGCACTTGGGCAGAGAAAGCAATACTTAACATAGCATCAAGTGGAAAATTCTCCTCAGACAGAACCATTGAGGAATATGCAACACAGATATGGAAACTTGAAAGAATATAGCCGTTTGGGGACGGTACTTAATGAGCTGGGGACGGTACCTGACTTGTCGAGGTCGCTGAAAAAAGTAGTGAAAATCACTTCATAAACTAGTATAAACTTT
>CAZAKD010000318.1:0-1944 GCA_964485435.1 uncultured Lachnospiraceae bacterium | reverse complement strand
TCTCCACAAGGCTCTCGGAGCCAATTAAAGAGTTGGAAAACTCGGTAAAAAAGCTAGAAAAGGGACATTTGGACGCTGAGATCTATGTGGGAGGTTCATACGAGATAGAACATCTAGGTAAAACCATAAAGAAAATGGTAGCTCAAATGAAGAAGTTAATGGATGATATTGTAGAAGAGCATGAATCAAAAAAGAAAAGTGAATTAGACGCCTTACAATCTCAGATTAACCCCCACTTTCTATATAATACATTAGATGCAATTGTATGGATGGTAGAGAATGAAAAACAATCTGAAGCAGTAAGAATGGTGACAGCTCTAGCAAGATTGTTCCGAATTAGTTTAAGTAAGGGAGAAAATATTATAGCTGTTAAAGACGAGTTAGAGCATGTTAGAAATTATCTAACCATCCAACAGATGAGATATAAGAATAAATTTACGTTTGAAGTTATAGCAGAAGAAGATATATTAGAAATGGCTACAATTAAGTTAGTAGTACAACCTTTGGTGGAGAATGCCATATATCATGGAATGGAATATATGGACGGAGATGGTGAAGTAATAATTAAAGCATATTCTCAAGATGAAGGTCTTTATATATCTGTAACAGATAATGGGCTAGGCATGCCAAGAAATGTTGTGGAAAAACTATTGATAGATAATAATACAATTAAGAGCAAGGGTACAGGAATAGGCCTGAAAAATGTCCAAGAAAGAATTCAACTTTATTTTGGCAGTGAATATGGGATCATTATAGAAAGTGAACCTGATGAAGGCACTACAATGTCAGTCTATATGCCTTTACAGAAGTTAAAGGAGGATGTAAAAAGATGAAAAGAATTCATGCTTTAGTGTTCTTGATGATTATTTTAATAATATCCTCCCTAGTTATAATTGCTACAACTGATATATTCAGTTTTAAAGAGGAAAAAGAGGTCTACGATATATCTGTAATTATAAATGAATCAGAAGCAGATGGATGGTCTGGATTTCGAAGTGGTATGGATCAAGCGGCAAAGGAAATTAATGGGAACGTTAGTTTTATTACCTTGTATGATAGAAATGACCTGGCTCAGCAAGTGATTTTGCTTAGAAGAGAGATAGATGATGGAGCAGATGCTATATTAATATCTCCTGCGGATAGTGAAGGACTTAACGAGGTACTTCATAACATGGAGATTAATATACCAATTATTATATTAGGATCAACAAGGGATAAAAAGAGTGTGCGTACACATATCTCGGCCGACAGTGTTGTAATGGGTAACATGTTGGGAGAAGAGATTGTTGGATCGGGCAAAGAAAAAGAAAAGATTCTCATTATAAAAAATGGAATGGAATGTGATGATATATCCAACCGTTATGAAGGACTTTTAGAGGTTTTAAATAAGGGAGGAATGCCTTATTATGTGTTAGACTTAGATAAAATCAATGATAGTAATAAGCTAGCTGATGGGATAAACAAGGAACTTAAGAAGAGAGACGTGGATATTATTGTAGCATTAGATGAAACAATGTTAGAATATGCTCTTGATGAGATGGAAGAATTAAAATTAGTCGGAAAAAGAAAGATCTACGGATTTGGATATACCAATAGGATAATTTACAATATCGAAACAGATATTATTGAAGCAGTTGCGGTTCAGAATATGTACACTGCTGGATATTTAGGAATAAAGAATGCAGTAGAAGCAATAGGTCAAAGGAATATGGCGAAAGTTATCTCTATTGATTCAACGGTGATTAATGTAGATAATATGTATGAACGAGATAATCAAAGGTGGTTGTTTCCTATACTATAGATTGAAAGGGGCATATATGAAAAAGAACATATATAAATATATCTCATTACTAATGATTGCAGTTGGAATAATATTTGCTATTCGATCCTATGTGAAATACTATGTACATAATAATACAAACAAGGTAGAGAACATTCGTATTG
>CAZAKD010000317.1:0-1945 GCA_964485435.1 uncultured Lachnospiraceae bacterium | reverse complement strand
ATTAACTGGATGAAAATGTGTGAAGAAAGCATGAACTCTTTATGAACTATTTAATTGGGGACGTTACCTGAAGGGTTGGGGACGTCCCCAATCTGTACCGTTGTATTAATGAAATGATACATTACTTTTATTTCTTTGTCAACCATTATTTGGGCAGAAATAAACAGGACCTATTTTACTATAATATAGTAAAATAGGTCCCTTTTATTCTTAAAGAACAATCTTATAAGCTATTCGGAAAATCCTCGCGGAATTTTGCTGCTAATTTTTCTTGCCAATCTGATACAGGCTCTAATCGACCCACGAAGAATCTTAATGTTTTCGGTTCTTCTGTAAATCTTAATCCTTCGATAAGTTCCCTATTGTCCCATAACCAGCTTATTCTATCAATTGCATATTCCACTTGGCTTAAAGTAAATACACGTCTTGGTAAAGCACAACGAATCAATTCCATGGAAGCAATGTGTTCTGATCCATCTGGATTACGATCCTCACTTAAAGTTCCTCTTTCCATAGAACGAATACCACCAGCAAGATATAAGGCAGATGATAACGCCGCTGCTGGATATTGCTCTCCCGATATATGAGGCGTGAACTTCATAGCATCAATATGACATCCCAATCCACCAGCTGGTGTTACCACTGGAATTCCACGCTTTACTAACTCATTTACCATATATTCAATAAATAATGGTCCTTGTGATATTACATCCATGTCCATTGTTTCTTCAAGTCCAACGGCAATCGCACCCATCTCTTTTACAGACATACCACCATAAGTTAAGAATCCTTCATAAAGAGTTAATGCCTCTTTCATAGAATCCCATAATTCTTTGGTTCTTACTGAGATACCACCACCTCTTGCAAATCCAAGTTTACGAGCTGAGAAGTAGATAATATCAAAATGCGAAGCTATCTCATTGGTAATCTCAAGAATTGACATGTCTTTATATTTTTCTTCACGAATTTTAATAAAATACAGATTATCTTGAAGTAGACTTGCATCTAGAACTCTCATTATATTGTGCTTCTTACAAACCTCACTAACTTCTTCTATATTACGTAGAGATATTGGTTGTCCACCAATTAAGTTAGTTCCAGATTCTACACGTACAAATGGTATACGCTCTGGTCCTACATCTTCTATTACCTTTTCTAGTTCTTCTATATCAAAATCTCCCTTAAAAGGATCTGTGCTTTCAGTGATTAAACTACTCTTTTTTACCACTTCAACAACACGTCCACCATTTATAACAATATGGGCTTTTGTGGTGGTGAAATGATAGTTCATTGGACAAACATCACCCTCTTTTACAAAAGACCTTGCGATAATATTTTCACAAGCTCGTCCCTGATGTGCTGGTAAGAAGTAATCCATGCCAAATAATTTATGTACTTGCTCTTCTAATTCAAAATAAGTCCTTGAACCTGCATATGCATCATCTGCATTGAGCATTGCTGCCCATTGATTGTCACTCATAGCATTCACACCGCTATCTGTAAGCATATCTAAAAATATATCTGGATTTTTTAATAAATATAGATTATTACCAGCTGCTTTTAGTGCTTCTAGGCGTTTTTCCACTGGTGCTAATGTAATCTTTTGTACCATTCTTGCTTTATGCATCTCTAATGGTACATTCTTACCACTGTAAAATTGAATCTGATTCATAATTATCTCCTTCTATTTTGTCAATGCTTATTGGGCATCGTGCCTTTGTTAGTAACCATTACTATGGATTATAACTAATACGCGTTGAATTGTCAACACATTAAAGTGTAAAAGAGTTGTTTCATATTTTATAAAATTGCCCACATTCATAATAATTTTTCTTTCTTTACACATACTAATATAAGCTAGTATAGCAATGTGTTTTTAAATATAAAACGAATTGGGGACGTTACCTGAAGGGTTGGGGACGGTACCTAACACGTTAGGTACCGT
>CAZAKD010000316.1:0-1949 GCA_964485435.1 uncultured Lachnospiraceae bacterium | reverse complement strand
TACATCCTCTATACCATAATAATATTGAATTCGTTCAATTGTTCCTTTAAATCCAAAACTCTTACTATTATTATTATCATATATCATCTGTTTTTGTACTTCTTCATCTATCCCAACACCATCATCATACACAATTATATACAGCTTACCTTCTTTTTTATATATCGTTATCTTAATAAGGCCCCTTTCTCCTTTTAAACGAATTCCGTGATATAAACTATTCTCTACTAGAGGTTGCAGAATTAATTTAGGGATCTTGATATCCCATAGGTCTTCTTGTATATCATATTCATCATCTAAGATATCATCATAACGAAGCTTTTGAAGTTTTAAATAATCTTTTATAATGTTGATTTCTTCTTTAATAGTTATCTCTGTACTTCCACTGCTTAAAAACCTCCGGTAGAAATTACCCAAGGTCTCAAGCGCATCATATACCTTCTCAGATGATTCTTGCAATGCAAGGTATGCTATGGTATCTAATGTGTTATATAAAAAATGCGGTTTAATCTGTTCATGCAATACATCAAGTTCAGCCTTTTGCATTGATTTCTCTTTCTCTAGCAAATCATTAATTAACTGATTAATTGCTACAAGCATCTCATTATAGCTATTCTTTAGATGGCCAATCTCATCATTAGGCAACTTAAAACTAACTCTTCTAAGCCAACCCCTTTTTGCAATATCCATAGATTGCACCAAACGTTGAATGGGAGTTGTTATTGATACCGATATGAATACCCCTATAAGAATCAATGAGATTACCGTTAATAACACTAAGGATATAATAATCCATCCAGCCTCCATAGGTATTGTTTTTATATATGACATTTTCTCAATACCAGCAATAATAAAAGGCATGTTTGGAATATGATAATAAGATAATACTTTCTCATTCCCAAAAGAACCAATTGTAGCTTGTTGGAATGTTTCATGGGTTATTGAGATATCATGCAATAACTCTTGATCCATCTCTTGATTAATTATATTTAGATTATTATCATAATAAAGAAATTGTTTATTATCACTTGTTATGTCTTTATATGTATCTTCTAATATATCATAGGAAAGGTTGATAACAAGCATCCCTAAGGGCTTTTGCGTCTCTATATTATTAACAACTCTAATAAATGATAGGATGGGAGCACCTGACTTTTTATAAAAGGCTCCCCCGCCATTCACTCTTAAAACATAACCACCCTTTGAATCAACAATCTCTTTAAGCCAAGATTCATCCTCTACTATGGACTTTTTTACAATTGTAATTCCGTTTGTTATGTGTATATAATTCTTGTCTAAACGATATAAATATACCGAATCTACATAATTAAAGGTATTAGATATATCATATATTGAAGTCATTGCATACTGGATATCTCTAGCATCATGCTTTGATGTTTTCTGCAGGTAATTGGTGATATTTCTGTTCGCCATCATCAGTTGACTCATACTACTTATTGTACTTATCTCACTCTTTAGATTATTACCAATCGACACCATGGAATCAAAGTTTCTATCTAAAGCAAAGTTCATCATACTATTCTTTATAAAAATAATATAGATAAACATAAACAATACTACATAGATTCCGATAATAGATAAGAAAAGGTATCTAACTTTTTGTTTTAATTTTAGAGCGGAAAACCAATGTGATATTTTCTTACCTACGAGTCTTCTCATAATCTAATTCCTCCAGTACTAATCGTTCCCTTTAATATATTATATCAAAAGAAACTCCTTTTGAATAGATTACCATTATCGAGAAATGTTCAGTGTAATTGGTAGTTTTAAAGATTGATGTCCAATTAATTCTCTACTAACCCTATCTGGTTGGCATGTAGAGATAAAAAGTGTAAAGTTACTACTATCTAGTATTTTATCACCTTGTTCATTTGTTACCATAAATGAATCAAAAGGTATGGATACAACAAGATCTATTTGTTCTTTAG
>CAZAKD010000315.1:0-1951 GCA_964485435.1 uncultured Lachnospiraceae bacterium | reverse complement strand
TAAAGCAAGCTCAGTGGTTTCATCCCCCATTAATTTAACCATTTCTTCATTAACGATCTTAATAACCATCTGACCAGGTGTTAAGCTATTCATGACATCCTGTCCAATTGCCCGCTCTTCTACTGATTTAATAAAGCTTTTTACTACTTTAAAGTTAACATCCGCTTCAAGGAGTGCCATCTTTACTTCTTTTAATGCAGCTTTAACATCCGCTTCAGACAATCTTCCTTTGCCTTTTAGGTTTTTAAATACATTCTGCAGTTTTTCAGATAAGCTGTCAAATGCCATGTATATACCTCCGATTCACATTACTATAATTCATTCAATATATGTCTTGATATTGCTTCTATCTCATCAATCCTTGAGATGTCGTCAGTTTCTTTTATCTCATTAGATATCTGTACTATTTTATTAATTTGAGCTTTGGTATCATTAAAGACAGAGATTAGATGAAGTCGTTCTTCATAATTCATCAATTGTTTACTGCATCTCTTTATTATATCATGAACACCTTGCCTACTCATTCCAACATTATCAGCAATCTCACTAAGAGATAAATCATTAAAGATATAATCTACAAAGATTTTCTTCTGATTATCCTTCAATAATTCTCCATAGAAATCGAAAAGCATAGATAATTCTATTAAATTTTGGATTAAGTTATTATCCTGCATATAAAACACCACCTGTAAAGTAATTTTCTTTACAGGTGGTAGTATATCTCATTTTATATCTACTTGTCAAGACAAACTTTAATAAATATCAATAGTTTTATCTAATATATAACGTCTATAGAAGTGTGAACTACCTACTGACAAGTATATAACGTTCACACCTAGCCATCACACTGACAAGTGTATAACGTTCACACCCAGCCATTACACTGAAACATTGATTTCAATAAATGATTTGCGAAAACGGAGTTTTTGCATGCGTCGGTACTTAGGCTCTGTCTTTTAGAGCCTTATGTACCGTTACGCAATGCAACTAAGCGAAAGCGCCTCCGATTTCACAAACATTTATTGAAATCATAGCAGTAACCTAAATCCTGAGGGGGTGAACCTCCTTATACCGGATAAGCACCATTGGTTGAGTCTGCAATGGTTGGGTCTATTTTAGTTTTTTGAGCTTGCCTATATTTAAAGAAATCAGTTGCTACTTGTGGGAATAAAGCATAGGATAAGATATCTTCATCTTGTTCTTTGTACATTGCCATCTCTGCTTCAATTTTCTTTAATTCTGGTTTTAACAGATCAGCTGGTCTGCAAGTAATTGGTTTGTCATCTCCTATTGCCTTCTTTTGTACTTCAGCATTGACAGGTTTTACTGTCTGACCATATTCTCCACGAAGAAGTGCTTTACTTTCTTTGGTAATCATCTTATAACGTTCTCCTGCTAATACATTTAGTACTGCCTGAGTTCCAACAATTTGACTAGAAGGAGTAACCAAAGGTGGTTCACCAAAATCTGCTCGTACTCTAGGAATCTCTTGAAGCACATCATAATACTTATCTGATGCATTTTGTTCTTTTAATTGTGATACTAGGTTAGATAACATACCACCAGGTACTTGATATAATAAAGTTTTAATATCAACGCCTAATACTTTTGGATTTAATAATCCACTGTCCAATACTTCATCTTTAATTGGTCTAAAGTAATCAGCAATCTCTGCTAATAGATTTTGATCAAAACCTGTATCATATGGGGTTCCTCTAAATGTTTCAACCATAACTTCTGTTGCTGGCTGACTCGTACCTAAAGCAAATGGAGAGATTGCAGTATCAATTACATCACATCCAGCTTCTACAGCTTTTAGGTATGTCATAGATGCAACACCACTGGTATAGTGAGTATGAAGTTGAATTGGTATCTTAACAACAGATTTTAACTCTGTAACTAAAGATGTTGCTTCATACGGAACTAATAATCCAGCCATATCTTTAATACA
>CAZAKD010000314.1:0-1959 GCA_964485435.1 uncultured Lachnospiraceae bacterium | reverse complement strand
AATGGAAATACACTCACAGAAGAAGAATATGACAATTATGCAGAGTCCTATTATATCAATATGGGATTTACTAAGAATACTGCAATATTTGGCTGGGCTGAAGTAAATAGTTTAGTAGGAATGAGTGATACGGATGTAGCGGAAGTCTTGATGGAATCTTATCAGAAGTATTTGAAATTATTATATGCCACAATGTGTTGGAGTACGCCTTAGATAAAGAAGACATTGTAAATGAATTCGCAAGGATATTAAAGCCAGAAGGAAAACTTTCTATTGTAAAACATAATCGTTCAGGACGAGTAATGCAGATGGTTGTATTACTAAATGATTTTGAACGTGCTCATAGAGATTGCGTTTTTTCATCATTTAATTATAGAAAAGATTCATTTATAAAATAAGATATAATTATTACATTTAGAAGGAAAATGATATGAAACTAATTTCTTTTTTTAATGAAGAATACAGAAAGCAATCCACTATAGCACTAATAATATTTTATTACTAATAATCATTGCTTCCTTTTTATTAATTAGAAAATTAATAAAAAAATTAAAGAGAAGAAAGAACGGTGGAAAGTTCTGAATAACTTGATAAAAAACGATTTATGTCCGATTCAATATGTATGGAGCCAAAAATATAATAAAGCCAACAAAGAGAAGAAGTTAGGAGAATATAGATATGCTATATAGAACTTTGGCAATATTTCCTTCAAAAGATTTGAATAGAACAGCAGAATTCTATGAAGGCAAAATGGGATTTCGTAGAGTGGATTACATGGAATCCAAGGAACCGCCCTATATGACAGATTACTTTAACTATGAGTTTAAGGTGCGTGATATTGATGGAAGAGAACTGATCTTTGGGAAAAAGCAGTGGAATACATCGGGGGATAAGATATGGGAAGAATTATATTCCAGAGCAAAGTTGTTGCTCCATGACAGGAGACTAAGTCCATTGATGCAGGCAGGATCAGTTGCAGCAGCCATTATGACCAAACAAGGAAATATTTTTACCGGAGTATGTATATTGATACGGCCGGCCCCTTAGGGATGTGTGCTGAACGAAATGCCATAGCTAATATGATTACAAACGGAGAAAATGAGATTACCAAGGTGATAATCGTTATGTTGGACGGAAGTGTTGGAAGTCCATGTGGAGCTTGTCGTGAATTTATGATGCAGCTCAGTAAAAATAGTAGCAAAATAGAAATCCTTGTTAATATAAAGGAGAGGAAGACGGTTAGGCTAGGTGAACTCATGCCAGACAGGTGGGAAGCTAGCTGGGAGGGATAAAGATATGACTGTTGGTAATCAATATATTTCTGATATGGAGCTCACGGAACCTATTATGAAAGATACTATAGATGGTGGAGGAAAAAATATGTTTGTAGATTATCATAATAGTATTGTGAATCTTGCTTGCTCTATCTTAAAATATTTTGGTGCTGAGAGTGAACATAGCACATTCATTCATGTTATCTACAAGGCCAGCAGGTTGAATTGCCTTATTTGAAATACAACATTTAACAATACACTTAAGAATGATAATACAATAATTAAGATAATGGATCCAATTATTTTGTATTCTTTTTTATATTCAGAAAAGGACTAATTATATATATATTGCCAAAGGAATATGTATTCGATATAATGCATATAACAGTTAATTCTATATAGGTAATTGTGAAACGAGTTTGCAATCTTATTTAAAAAGCTATAGAAATCCAGCGAAGCTAGATTCAAGATTCAAGTAAAGATAAAAATACAGGTTTGTCATCATTCAATGTATTTTAGCAATCTGAAAAATATCTGACAAAGAAAGCTGTTCATTTTTATCAAAAAAAGCCTTATTTTGTGAGGCTTGTAGCATTTCGAAAACGCCTAATTAATCAAATTATTAAGGGGGGTTGATGCTTGTGGAATATGATGTAGTTATTATTGGTGGTGGTCTTTCTGGGCT
>CAZAKD010000313.1:0-1966 GCA_964485435.1 uncultured Lachnospiraceae bacterium | reverse complement strand
AGGTGGGCATTACTACTGTTTATGTAACTCATGATCAAGAAGAAGCACTTGCAATATCAGATCGTATTGCAGTTATGAATTACGGTGTAATACAGCAAATAGGTGCTCCAGAAATAATATATTCTAGACCTACCAATGTATTTGTATCAACTTTTATTGGACACTCTAATTTGTTATGGGGTACAATTCAAAAAGATACAAATAGCTTATGTGTAGAATTAAAAGATGGATATAGAATACCAATGGATAACCTTTCTGCTGATGTTAAAGAAGGACAAAAAGTAATTGTTTCTGTTAGACCAGAAGAATTTGCAGAGGGAGCAGAAGGAATACGAGTAACAATTAAGAAACGTACTTTTTTAGGAAAACATACGAACTACGAACTAGCTCTAGAAGATAATATGATTCTACCTGACCAGCCGACGATTGAATACTCTCAAGATCTAGGGCAATCATCAAAGAGCTATAATGTTGGTGATACGATTACACTAAAACCAAATGCCTTAAAAATAAATGTATTTTCTGAAGATGGGTTGAAAAGCATGATAAAGGATGTGATAAATAATGAGTAAAAAAAGATTACGCTTTGACTTTTGGACAATTGTTACGTTAATCATTCTTGTAATATTTGCTTTGTTTCTTGTATATCCACTATTTTCATTGTTCGCCAGTGGATTTAAAGATCCAAAGACACAAGAATTAACATTTAGTAACTTTACTAAGTTTTTTCAAAAAAAGTATTATTATAGAACATTAGGACATAGCTTTTTAGTTACAACTTGTACAACTTTTTTAGCAGTTGCAATTGGAGCACCTTTAGCTTATTTAACTACAATATACAAGGTTAAATTTAAAGGACTTGTAGATATATTAATTATAATCTCTATGCTTTCTCCACCATTTATTGGAGCATACTCATGGATTATACTAGGCGGACGTAGTGGGGTAATAACCCAATTTCTTTTAAAAACATTTGGTATTGAAACTCCATCTATATATGGTTTTGGTGGTATTCTACTTGTACTTACATTAAAACTATATCCATACATTTATCTATATACTACAGGAGCTTTGAAAAAAGTAGATTCTTCTCTTAGCGAAGCTGCAGAAAGCCTTGGTTGTAATCCTATTAAAAAGGTAGCTACTGTGATCCTACCGTTAATAGCACCTACAATATTAGCAGGATCTCTTATCGTGTTTATGAATGCATTGGCTGACTTTGGAACTCCAATGTTAATTGGAGAAGGATATACAGTAATGCCAGTTTTAATCTATAATGAATTCATTAGTGAAATGGGTGGTAAAGCTAACTTTGCTGCGGCTCTTGCAGTAATATTAGTAATTATTACAGGAATCATGTTCCTTGTTCAAAAATATATAGTAAATAAAAAATCATTTACTATGAGTTCTCTTAGACCACTTCAAGCTAAAAAACTACATGGTGGTAAGAATATACTACTTCATATTCCAATTTATTTTGTGGTATTCATATCAATTTTACCTCAAGTAATTGTATTTTATACCTCATTTAAAGCTACTAGAGGTGCAATATTTGTAGAAGGATTTTCCTTAGATAGTTATAAGTCAATATTCAGTAATCTTATCACACCAATATTAAATACCTATAAGTTTGGGTTGATCGCAATTGCAATCATTGTATTGTTGGCCATGTTTATTGCTTACATTACAACTAGAAGGAAAAGCTGGATTACAGGTATTATTGATTCTATGACTATGTTCCCTTACATCATTCCAGGATCCGTTCTAGGTATAACACTTTTATTAGCCTTTAATAAGAAACCGTTGCTATTAAGTGGTACAGCTACTATAATTATTATAGCATTTATTGTGAGACGGCTACCATATACCTTAAGATCAAGTGCAGCAATCCTATTTCAGATTAGCCCAAGCATGGAAGAGGCAGGAATTAGCCTAGGAGACTCACCTTTAAAGACTTTCTTTAAAG
>CAZAKD010000312.1:0-1984 GCA_964485435.1 uncultured Lachnospiraceae bacterium | reverse complement strand
GACGTTCTGAGTTAATAATTAGTGATGTTAAAAATGAAGAAGAATTTTTAGATAAAGGAGATACAGCTTACGTTATACCTGACAAAAGAAAAGTTGATTTCTGGGATAGTCAATTTGGTTATCAAATTACAGGAAAGAATGAACTATATATAGCTGATGTTCAGGATGGACAAGATGGTGAAACACAACAACCTGGTATTCAATACGGTAATGCAAATAAGACAGAAACAGATAAAGATATAATAGAGGTAAATATCCCAGAAGAAGTATTTTACAAAAATGTTTTGTATAGAATAGTTGGTGTAGGATATAATTCATTTACGGGTTGCCGTGACGTGAAAAGTGTTAATATGCCTGATACCATTAGGTATATAGAAGAGTTCGCATTTAAAGACTGCTTTAAAATCGAAAGTATCAAATGGTCAACAAACATAGAATGTATAGGAGGAAATGCATTTTCTTTCGATAAGATTGATAAAGTAAAATTTCCAGATTCGTTAGTATTATTAGGAGAGGGTGTTTTTAGATATAGTAATATAACTGAAATAACTTTACCAAAGAATCTAGAAGTGTTGGGAGATATTCTTTTTATCGGATGTGTAGATTTGAAAAGAGTTATAATTTTATGTGATGAAGTGGAGATTGGACAGCAATTATTTCAAGATTGCGAAAACCTAAAAGAAGTATATGTTCCAAAAGAAAGCCTAGAGTATTATAAAAAGTGCTTTCTTGATCATGATTTTGAAGTGCTAAGTTTAAAGTAAACATATTAAATTAAATTTTATGAAAAGTATGAAGGAGAATAAGTAGTGAAAAGATATTTTATAATTATGGCTATCATATTCGCTTTTACCCATTCAGGTTGCAATAATAACATTGAACCAGAGCCAGAGTCACAATGGAGTATCATAGGAGAAAATGAGGGAACTTATGATAATAAGGGAAGAGCATTTATTATTCGTGACAAGAGAAATGTAGACTTTTGGGATGGACAATATGGAAATGATATAACAGGAAAAACTAGAGTATACATAGCAGATGTTCAGGATGGGCAAGAAGGTACATCTCAGGAGCCTGGTAGAGCTTATGCAAGTGAGAATGAGATAGAAAAAGATACATAGAACAAAATGCATTTTTTGATTGTAGAAAAGTAGATAGTATTAAATGGTCTGCTAGCCTTGAATATATTGGAGAGCACCCGTTTTCTTTGTATAATATTAACGTTATTGAGCTACCTGATTCATTAAAGATATTAGATAAATCAGCCTTGTCATTTGTTGAGAATATTACAGGACTTGTAATTCCTCAAAATGTTCGGACAGTAGGTGAATTTGCACTTGCCCATTCTAATAAATTAGAGAAGGTAACGATTCTCGCTTCTGATATGGAAGTGGGTTATGGTGTATTTCTTTTTTGCGATAATCTAAAAGAAGTATATGTGCCAAAAGAAAGATTAGATTATTATAAGAAGAAATTTGCTGAGTACGATTTTAAAGTATTAAGCTTAGATTAGCGAATACCTATTTAATTTATAAGAAAGGACAATGATATGATTCTAGATAATCGTATTATCTATTCCGAAACTCTCTTAAAGTAATCGCCTTAGTAATGAAAAGCAATCCAACATATGCAATACATAATATACTGCAGAACAACATTAATATGAGCAATGGGTGCATATCTAACACAACAGAAAAATACTCATAGAGGTGCATGGTGAAGAAACCTAGGAAAGTAATTATGATTCCAGGTTTTAATATACTATCAAAAGCGTTAAAACTTACATGAACATTTTTAGTTAAAGCAATCACATCTAATACGGATATTACCAACTGACTAATTAACATGCCAATTAGATAACCAGAGATTCCCTTGCTAGGAACGGCAAAAAATACAAACAGAATGCGTATTGCTAGCCCTACTATGGTATTGAAAAAAGTCAAATGAGTCTTACCAAGTCCATTAATAATACTTCCAAGGGTAG
>CAZAKD010000311.1:0-1996 GCA_964485435.1 uncultured Lachnospiraceae bacterium | reverse complement strand
ATTTTTCCGTTTAAGACACTCAATACATTCTTTATCTATCTCATATACGGAATCTCCGTCAATAATCAATTCATAGTCTTGTTTATCATAAAAACTTTTTCTTTCTTCATTATCCTTGTTCGGATATATAGGTAGGTTAGAAGTTTTATATTTTTTATGTTTCACAGTTCTTTTCCTCCTCCTCTAATGCATATTATAGTAGGTGGCATATTAAACCTCCTAGTTCAGTATATGCTTTTTCATAGGAAGCGTCCCATTATATTTTCAATCTCATTAAATATAAGACATTTGGATTGAAATGCTCTTCTTTATTGGATATAATATTACATATTATTATCTGCAATATGTAAATATGGAAAGGAAATACATTATGGCTGGTTCAATATATGGTAAGTTATTCACAATGTCAACTTGGGGTGAATCCCATGGAAAAGGAATTGGGGTTGTTGTAGATGGTTGCCCTGCTGGGGTTTCCTTAAATGAGGAGATCATACAGACCTATCTAGATCGAAGAAAACCTGGTCAGACCCAATACTCAACACCTCGTAAGGAGTCTGATCTCGTAGAGATTCTTTCAGGTACTTTCGAGGGTGTAACAACAGGCACTCCAATATCTATGATGATTCATAATAAAGATCAACATTCTGCTGATTATTCAGATATAGCGAGTTATTATCGCCCTGGTCATGCTGACTATACATTTAGTTCAAAATACGGATTTCGTGATTACCGAGGTGGCGGACGTTCCTCTGGGCGTGAAACAATTGGTAGAGTTGCTGCTGGTGCAATTGCCACTACTATTCTAAAGGAATTAGGAATTCAAGTTATGGCATATACCAAATCAATTGGTCATATATCCATTGATTACAGCAAATGTAACCCTGACAATGTTCGTACGAATCCTCTATTTATGCCTGACTTAGATGCATCTAAACTAGCAGAAGAATATCTATCTACAAAGATAAATGAAGAAGATTCTGTTGGTGGAGTAATTGAATGTATCGTTACTGGTATGCCTGTAGGAATCGGCGAGCCAACTTTCGAAAAATTAGATGCCAATCTAGCAAAGGCTATACTATCCATTGGTGCTGTGAAAGGTTTTGAGATTGGGGAAGGATTTAATGCCCCCAATTTACTTGGTTCTCAGAATAATGATAGTTTTCATTATAGCTCTGACGGCAAGGTTTCTAAGCTTTCTAACCATGCTGGGGGAGTTCTTGGTGGAATGAGTGATGGTTCCGAGATTGTATTAAGGGCAGCAATTAAACCAACTGCTTCCATTAGCAGAACTCAAAACACAATCAATAATAATAAAGAAAATATTCAGATCAATATTGGAGGACGTCATGACCCTATCATTGTTCCAAGGGCTGTTGTTGTTGTAGAGTCAATGGTTGCAATAACTCTAGTAGATATGCTATTTATGAATATGTCTTCAAAGCTTGATAATATCATTCGTTTCTATAGATAATCAATATTCAAAAAGGCTAAAACTCCATTCGTTTCATAACTTCTTGGAGTTTTAGCCTTTTACTATATATTTTTTACTCTAACGTATTCTCTCTGGAAAACCAATCTTCTTTTGAACCTTACGCAGTGTTTTCGTTGCGTAGTAATTCGCTTTCTCAGCATTATTTTTAATAATGCCGTCTATATATCCCTTATCTTTCGTAAGTTGATCTATTCTCTCTTGAATAGGTTTTAATACGTCTACTACAGATTCTCCAACAGCCAACTTAAAATCTCCATAACCCTTACCATCAAATTCCTTAGTAACATCCTCAATGGTCTTGCCAGTACATACACTATAGATATCCATTAGATTACGAATTCCCGGTTTGTCTTCAGAATATATAATCTCACTTCCTGAATCTGTTACAGCCCTTTTAAACTTTCTAATAATTGTATCACCATCATCAGTTAGATAGATACTAGCATTCGGATTCTCATCAGATTTAGACATCTTCTTAGTTGGCTCTTGTAAACTCATAATTCT
>CAZAKD010000310.1:0-2009 GCA_964485435.1 uncultured Lachnospiraceae bacterium | reverse complement strand
CGTCCTCTCATCGCCCATTACACCCACCGAACGCATATTAGTCAACGCTGCAAAGTACTGACCAATCTCTTTATCAACACCAGCCTTCACAATCTCTTCACGGTAGATAAAGTCTGCATCTTGTACAATCCTTACCTTTTCAGGAGTTACAGCACCAATAATACGAATTCCAAGCCCTGGTCCAGGGAATGGTTGTCTGAATACTAAGTATTCAGGAATTCCAAGTTCTAATCCTGCTTTTCTTACTTCATCTTTAAAAAGATCTCTAAGTGGTTCTATAATCTCTTTAAAATCCACAAAGTCAGGTAGTCCACCAACATTATGGTGTGATTTAATCACTGCGGATTTACCAAGTCCACTTTCAATCACATCAGGATAGATTGTTCCTTGTACTAAGAAGTCGACTTTACCAATCTTCTTCGCTTCTTCTTCAAATACACGAATGAATTCTTCACCGATTATCTTTCTCTTTGTTTCTGGATCTTCTACTCCATCTAATTTCTCATAGAATCTTTCTTGAGCATTTACGCGGATAAAGTTAAGATCATAATGACCACTCGGGCCAAATACTGCTTCTACTTCATCCCCTTCATTTTTTCTAAGTAAACCATGGTCTACGAATACACAAGTTAGTTGATTGCCTACTGCTTTTGATAATAATACAGCTGCAACAGAGGAATCTACTCCACCAGATAGGGCACAAAGTACTTTTCCGTTTCCAACTTTTTTACGGATTTCTTGGATACTCGCTTCAACAAATGAATCCATCTTCCAGTCTCCAGCACATTTACAGACATTGTATAGGAAGTTAGATAGCATCTTTGTTCCTTCTTGACTATGAACTACTTCAGGATGGAATTGAACTGCATATAGATTTTTGTTAGAGTTCTCATAAGCAGACACAGGGCAAGAATCTGATTTTGCTGTTACTGTGAATCCTTCTGCTAATGTTTCAATGAAGTCTGTATGGCTCATCCAACATATGGTCTTCTTAGATACACCTTCAAATAGCTTAGAACTGTTATCAACTTCAACTTCAGTCTTTCCATATTCTCTAACTGGTGCCTTGCTTACAGTTCCACCAAGAAGATGAGTCATAAGCTGTGCTCCATAGCAGATTCCAAGCACTGGTATGCCCAAGTTAAAGATCTCTGGGTCGCAGGATGGTGAATCCTCTTCATATACACTATTAGGTCCACCTGTAAATATAATACCTTTTGGTGACAGTTCTTTTATTTTATCTATACCAATATTATATGGTAACACTTCACAATATACGTTACACTCTCTAATTCGCCTCGCGATTAATTGATTATATTGACCACCAAAGTCAAGTATGATAACTAATTCTTTCTTCACACAACTTCCTCCTAATTCTTTATCCATAGATACAATTTCTTTACCTGTAATAACAATAGAATTATTCTACAACATAATTGCTCATTTAACTAGTCCTCAATTATTATTTTTATTAATTAGTGTAATTCATCTAGATTCTTCTCATATGCAGGGAGCAACTCTTCCATAAATATCTTTACTTCTTCTAGTTCCATATCACCTAGTATCTTAAATATAGATTCCTCTGCACTAAGGAATTCTGTATTGCCAGCCTTACGTTCTTCAATACATTTCATTAATGCCGATAACTTATCTGCTGCTTTTACAAGTTTCCATAAGTAGATCTCTTCTTCTCTTGGAAAAAAGATGGATTCATAATCTATTTTAAGGTCATCAGGTAACATAGATAGCAACTTATGAGAGGCTCCATCTTCAATATCTTTAAATGCTTCCTGAATCTGTGAATTAAAATATTTAATTGGGGTTGGCATGTCCCCTGTAATAATCTCTGTAGAATCATGATATATTCCGATAAGAGCAGCCTTGTTTTCATCAAGATGATTACCCAATCTTCGATTACTTATGATAGCAAGAGCATGAGCTATCATAGCAACCTCCAAAGAGTGTTCGCTAATGTTCTCTTCTCTAGAATTACGCATTAAGGCCCATCT
>CAZAKD010000309.1:0-2029 GCA_964485435.1 uncultured Lachnospiraceae bacterium | reverse complement strand
TTATTACTCATGGTATCCATGGTAGCCACAGGTTGCAGTTGGTCAACAAAAGGGCAGGAGAACGTAGCGGAGCCAACCAAGGAGCCAACCAAGACTGTAATTGAATCAAAAAATCTGAACACCTCAAAAGTGACAGAGCTTGTTGAAATCAAGGATTCTTATCTCAGTTCTAGTGAATTCTATCTAAAGGGTAGTAATATTTACTATCACGCAGACGGTGACATCTATCAGATTGGAATGGACGGAAAGAATAAGAATAGGCTTTTTGAAGGAACTGCAACCATATTGGGGTTTCATAATGAAGATATATTTGCTTTGGATAGAAAAGCCAGCGAGATGATACGAATAAATAAGATGGGTGAAAAGAAATCACTAGTTAAACTTAATTCCATTGATTCTCTTGAGGCAGTCATGCTACAGGATGGACTTTATTACATTAGTAAAAGTTCAAATAATACCTTGAAAGGGAATGATCCCATTGATAGATTATATTACATTGATTTTGAGGGGAAGAATAAATTAGAAATTTATACGGGTATGGACATATTTGATTTAAAGCTGAATGAAAATGAATTGTTCTTTCTAGCAATAACTGAAGAGCAGGAAGCATTGAAGTTAAATAAGGTAAAGAAACAAAAGGTTATAACAATCCATAACTCCAGTAAGGAAGAATTAGAAACTCAAGGTTGTAATTGGTTTGAAGCGAATACATTCACCCTTCTTGCAGCAAATACCTCCCATGTATATTATGGAGTTGACTTTAATAATGGTAAGGATATGAATATATATTCTGTTGGAACTGACGGTGAGGACCATGGCCTTTATCTAAATGCATTTGATATAGACGGTATGAATGGATCTGCTTACTTCATGAGAGGAGATATGGATGAAGGCTATCTTAAGATATTGTTTGACTGTGATGAAGATCCAGTTGAAATATATTTAATTAATCTTGAGGATAAATCTACTATCAAGTTTGAGGGAGGTTACTATATTTCCGGAAGCATTGATGTAGTGGAAGAGTACGTCTACTATTGTAAGTCCTCACAATATGACCGTTATGGAGAAATGCCGGAAGCATACGAATATGGGCAAAATAAGATTTCAACTCTTAGATAATAGCGCACACAAAATGAAAAGCCTGTTACATTGTTGTCCGTCAAATTAGAAGCTCCATCAATCGTCACTTTATTTTAACCTAAATTTGGTGATGTGCACAGGTTTATCTCATTTTATATGGTACAGTTTCTGCATATTGTTTGAACGATACCAAAGAGGATGCAAATTAACTTGTAAAGGAAAAGCAGGTTTCCCTGCTTTTTCCTAAAACGTTACATATTCACTTATTGCAGCCAGTGCATCAACGATGCTGATAGCGTCTACCATAGATATTTCTGGGTAAGTATTAGACAGGCGCTCAAGGTTCCAAAAGCTGTCGCTTAATCTTGAGAGTTCTGTTCCAATCCCCCAGTTGGGTACGCAAATATAATTGCCATACTGATGATGCCCGCATATGATGTGAAAAGTGCTTGATCTGGCGGATACTTCTAGTTCGCAGGGATTGCTCTTATTTAGAAAACAGATATGTCCATTCCAGCTATCAGGTACCATATCCGAAAGTCCTGTGCATTTATAATCAAGTTCCATTTATGATTGCCTCCTATCCTAGTTCGCAGTCACTTACTGCCTGCATGACGATATCTACATTAATCATGTTTGCTTTACTACTTTCACCAATCAACAGGCTGGCATTACAAAGCTTATTGATAATTCTGGGTATGCCGTCTGATGCATTGAGGATTGCCTCAACTGCATTCTCTTCAAAGATGGTCTGATTACAGCCAGCACCTTTCAACTTTTCAGAGATATACAGCCTTCCTTCTTCTTTGGATAACCCTTCTACGTTATAGTTCATGACGATTCTCTGACGAAATGGTTCGTGAATACCAAGGCGAAGCGTTGAGTTGAGTTGTGGAAGACCTACAAGAAGAATGGCTGCTCGGTCTTTGGAATCCATCTCGAAGTTGAA
>CAZAKD010000308.1:0-2030 GCA_964485435.1 uncultured Lachnospiraceae bacterium | reverse complement strand
TCTTTTATATTTGCTCATGATATCATCAAAATTCTTTTGGTTACCATATTCTATTACAGCATGGTCTAACAGATTTCTTAATCCAGTTTGATAATAGCTATTCAAATATCCATGTCTGAGAACTCTATCGTTCTCGTTCCCAAGGACATCTAAATGAGTTTCCAGAATTATTTTATCTCGTGTTAATGTACCCGTTTTATCTGTACAAAGAATATCCATTGCTCCAAAGTTTTGTATGGAACTTAATCTTTTTACAACAATCTTTTTCTTTGAGAGGGAAATAGCACCTTTAGCTAAATTCGTAGCCACGAGGGTAGGTAACATCTCAGGTGTCAATCCCACTGCAATAGATATAGAAAATAGCAATGCTCCTATCCAATCCTTTTTGGTGAAACCACTTATCAAAAATACCAATGGAACCATTAACAACATAAAGCGTATAAGTAACAGACTTACACTTTTTACTCCTTCTTCAAAACTAGTTTCTCCAACATCATTTGTAATCGTCTTTGCCATTTTTCCAAAATATGTTTTATTCCCCGTTTGTAAGGTGATTCCCATAGCTGAACCACTAACAACAATGGTTCCCATTAAAACAATATTATCTAGATCGGATACATTTTTATTTTGATTGTCTTTACAAATTGTTTCAAATCTTTCTACTGGCTCTGATTCCCCGGTTAAAGACGATTGACTAATAAATAGATCCTTACAGTTAATAATTCTAATATCAGCCGGTATCAGATCCCCCGCAGCCAAATATATAATATCCCCAGGAACTACCTCTGACATAACAATCTCTCTTGGATTCTCTCCTCTTCTTTTGATAGAAGTAGTTGTCGGAACCAAATCTTTTAAGTTATCTGCAGTTACTTGAGACTTATATTCCTGACTAAATTTAAGAATAACACTGATAAAAATCATCATTGAAATAATGATAATTGTCATCCAGCTCTTTTGACCTATTGGAGCAAAAGCGATATCAGTAAAATAAGATACCAATACTATGACTAATAATATTAAGATAAATGGATCGTAAAAAGAGTACAATAAATGCATATACCAAGGTTTACTTTTTTCATACTCTATTTCATTTAGACCGTAAAAATCTAATCTATCCTCTGCTTCTGTGTTTGATAATCCGTCTATAGAAGTATCTAATTCTTTCATAACCGTCTCTGTATCTTTTGAACTTACATCTCGTAGATATTTCACAATATTCATTTCATTGATTATATTTTTCTTTTTCATCTAATACACCTCCTAAAAAGGCAGCACTAAATAATAGGTTATGCTATCGCAACCAATTAAATTTATGCTATTTCGTTTTATTTACTGGGATCATTAACAGAAGGGATTAGAATTTATATAAATTAAAAAGAATATATAAGAATTGATTGTTATTCTATAATAAATAATTTACATTTTCATTATCCCTAAAATATTACGCGAACCTTCAGGGTCCATATTCTCACCTCCAAAAAAAATCCTCCATCAAAACTTGAATGGAAGATTAAAATCGACTCATCGTCCAAGTTTTGGCTCAATAAGGCGCTGAAATTGCATTAGGTTATGCCTTGCGACAAAACCTGCTGACCAGCGCAGAATGTTTCCATTCTTTTGCGGTAGCAATCCATATCCTTATAGTAACCTCACCTACCGAGATTATTAAATTCACCTATAACTATAACTTATAGTGTCTATAGTGTCAAGCCAAATCCTGTTCATGGTGCCAGGCACCGTTCACAGTGCCTGGCACCCATCATCGGTAATATCTATAATATCATCTACCGGAATCCTTATTCCATCCTGCATGACCACAGCACGTGTATACACATCAATTTTCTTTACAATCCCCCTCACAGATATATAAGCTCCACCTGCCTTCGTTTCATCTGGTTGAAAGAATGTAAATTCTACTTCCTGCTGCCTGCTTAACTGTTCCTGAATAATTCTTAATTTTTCATCTAGTATGGTTCTTTCAGTCTCATCTAGCTCAATTCTCTGGTCTGTCAGTCTTGCAGTCTCTT
>CAZAKD010000307.1:0-2038 GCA_964485435.1 uncultured Lachnospiraceae bacterium | reverse complement strand
GTTATCTTTTATATAGAATTGAACTATATCTTCTGTACTGTATTCCCCTTGATTCATTACTGATACTTTTACTATAACATCTTCATTTTCCTTAATATCTGATTCTATATTGGCGGACGTACAGACAACATCCCCATATGTTAATCCATATCCAAATGGATATAAAGCTTCTTCCCTTAAATATCTATACGTTCGATTAATCATAGTATAGTCCGTGAATTCCGGTAGATTATCAATTGACTTATAGAATGTAATTGGAAGCTTACCTGATGGCGAGCAAGCACCAAATAATATATCAGCAATTGCCCTACCTCCACATGCTCCTGGGTACCATGTTTGTAATATACCACTACAATGTTCTTTCGCATATCCTAGATTCATTGCACTACCCGACATATTACATAGAATAACTGGTTTTCCTACCTTAACGACCCTCTCTAAAAGACCTCGCTGAACCTCCGGTAATTCTAGATCTATTTTATCACCTGATCCATAGTTGTTTCCTTCATCTTGCTCTTCTCCCTCTATAGTCTCATCCAAGCCCAAGCAAAGTATTACAATATCACTATGTTCTGCAACAGTTATTGCTTCCATTAGACGGTCGTGTTCCATAGCAAGATTCTCCGTTTTATTTTTTACAATGTCACAACCTTTTGCATATAATACTCTAGTCTCTGGATCTACTTCATCTTGAATTCCCTCTAATATAGTTATGTATCTTGAAGATGTTCCATAATAGTTCCCTTTAAGTGCAAGCCTACTGTTTGCATTTGGTCCAATTACCCCTATTGTACTAATCTGATTCTTATCAATAGGCAATATTCCATTATTCTTTAATAAAACAGTGCTCTTTCTCGCTGCTTCAATTGCTACTTCTATATGTTCACTACACTCCACCACATGATATGGTATGTTATCATATTCCGTTTCCTCGAACAATCCAAGTTTATATCTTGTTGTAAATAGTCTCTCTGCTGCCTGAGTTATCTGTTCTTCAGATACCAGGCCATTCTTATGTGCTTTCAAAAGGTAGAGATACATATTACCACAATTCAAATCACAACCTGCATCCATTGCCAGCGCCACTGATTCCTCTGCTGTTGATGTCACATAATGATTCATATGAAAATCCTTAATTGCCCAACAATCAGATACGACATGACCATCAAATTCCCATTTTCCTCGTAGAATATCTCTTAATAAGGTATAACTACCACAACAAGGCTCTCCATTTGTTCTGTTATAAGCTCCCATTACAGCTTCTACTTGACCTTCTTTTACACATGCTTCAAAAGCCGGAAGATAAGTTTCATATAAATCTTTATCTGATACCTTAGCATCAAATTCATGACGAATATCTTCTGGCCCACTATGTACTGCAAAATGTTTTGCACAAGCTGCAGCTTTCATATATTTTTCCCTTCCTTGAAGTCCTTTTATAAAAGCAACACCTAGTCTGCCTGATAGATAAGGATCTTCACCATATGTTTCGTGTCCTCTCCCCCATCTCGGATCACGAAATATATTTACATTGGGAGACCAAAATGTAAGCCCTTTATATATATCCCTATCTCCATGTTTTGAACTTTCGTTATACTTTGCTCTACCTTCCGTTGCGATTATATCAGCAATCTTAGTTAAATACTCTTCATCAAACATAGCTGCTAGCCCAATTGCTTGTGGAAAACTAGTAGCCGTTCCTGCACGCGCCACGCCATGTAAGGCCTCATTCCACCAGTTATATGATGGAATATTAAGCCTTTCAATAGCAGGTGAATTATATGTAAGCTGACTTGCCTTTTCTTCTAATGTCATCTTGGCTACAAGTTCTTTTGCCTTTTTCTTATATTCTTCTTGGTAATGCATACTGTCCTCCTATCCTTTAATAGCTCCCATTACTAAACTTTCCTGAATCTTTCCACTCATTAAACTATACACTATTAATGTTGGGAACGTTGCTATCACTAAAGCCGCACCAATTGGGCCCCAACTTGTCGTATATGCTCCTGAAAGAGTCTGAATACCAACTGATAGTGTT
>CAZAKD010000306.1:0-2078 GCA_964485435.1 uncultured Lachnospiraceae bacterium | reverse complement strand
TAATACCTTCAATAGCATAATAGGAACCATTCGGATTATATTCTTCATCCATTGTTGGATTTCCATTCATATCAACATATTGAGTTGCAATCTGACCGTTTAGAGCAAGTTTTTTAATCCATTCCTCATTTGCTACAAAACGTCCTTCGCCATGAGACGCTGGAATTGAATATACTCCGCCTAGCTCAGCCATCTGTAGCCATGGTGACTGGTTACTTACAACCTTTGTAAATACAGACTTTGATATATGGCGGCCAATATGATTCGTAGTTAATGTTGGAGAATCTTCTTTCATAGGTGTAATCTCTCCGCAAGGTACCAATCCAAGTTTAATCAGAGCCTGAAATCCATTACATATTCCTAGAATCAGACCATCGCGCTCATTAAGGAGACGATTTACAGCTTCCTTAATCTTTTCATTACGAAATGCTGTTGCAATAAACTTACCAGAGCCATCTGGCTCATCACCTGCACTGAATCCACCTGGGAACATCAGTATCTGAGCTGATTCAATTCCTTTTTCAAACGCTTCAATAGAATCTCTAATACCTGCTTCATCTAAGTTCTTAAATACTGCTGAGTTTACTGTGGCACCAGCTTGTTCGAAAGCTCGTTGAGAATCATATTCACAGTTAGTACCAGGGAATACCGGAATAAATACCTCAGGCTTTGCAATTTTATTTTTACATACATATATTGATTTTGCTTTGTATATTGGATTATCAATTTTCTTATCCGCTACTTGAGATTTTGTTGGATACACGTCTTCTAAGGTATCTGTCCATACCTGTATGGCTTCTTCTAAGGTGATTACGTTATTATCCAAACGGATAGTAGCTTCTTCTGTTACTTTACCAATCATTTGATAATCTATATTGATTTTCTCCAAGTCCTCTATTGCTATCTCAGAAATAATAGAACCATATTCAGCTACAAATAAATTGTCTTTATTATAGCTTTCATCAAAAGACACACCTAGCTTATTACCAAATGCCATCTTACTTACTGCTTCTGCAACTCCTCCAAATCCAACCGCATAGGAAGAAATAATAGTTTTCTCTTTGCTCAAACGTGTAATAGTAGAATATACATCTTTCAGCTGATCAAAGTCAGGCAAATGATATTCATCCTGATTGATACTAAATTTCACTAGTACATTACCTGATTTCTTAAGTTCTGGTGTTACTACATCCTGATATTCTCCAACATTAACCGCAAATGATACAAGAGTTGGTGGTACATTAATATCATTGAAAGTCCCAGACATACTATCTTTACCACCAATGGAAGGAAGGCCTAATTCCATTTGTGCTTGGTAAGCACCTAATAAAGCTGCAAAAGGTTCTCCCCAATTCCTTTTATCTGTACCTAATCTTCTAAAGTACTCTTGGAATGTAAAACGTATTTTTGAATATTCTCCACCTGATGCTACTATCTTAGCAACTGAGGATATAATACTATATATTGAACCATGATATGGGCTCCAACTAGATAGATATGGATCAAATCCATAACTCATCATTGTTACTGTATCAGAGTTTCCTCGTAATATTGGTAATTTTGCAACCATTGTTTGTGTCGGAGTAAGTTGATATCTACCGCCATATGGCATAGTAACTGTAGCAGCACCTATTGTACTATCAAACATCTCCACTAGTCCCTTTTGAGAACAAACATTCAAATCATTCAAGTTATCTAACCATTGATTTTTGATATCCTTCACTTGATTTTTCTCATTCATATAACTATTCTCTTTATTAGGCATTGACACGTATACATCTGTTTCTTGATGAGCTCCATTGGTATCTAAGAATTCTCTAGATATATTTACAATCTCTTTATCTCTCCATAACATAATGAGTCTTGGTTCTACTGTTACTTCTGCAGCTACTACAGCTTCAAGATTTTCTTCTGCAGCATATGCAAGCATTTGGTCAACATCTTTTGGATTAATAACTACTGCCATTCTCTCCTGTGATTCGGAGATGGCTAATTCAGTTCCATCCAAACCTGCATATTTTTTTGGAACCTTATCAAGATAGATTCTAAGTCCATCAGCTAACTCACCAATGGCAACA
>CAZAKD010000305.1:0-2109 GCA_964485435.1 uncultured Lachnospiraceae bacterium | reverse complement strand
GTTTGATAGAGCTAATTTTTAATATATTGTTCTTTTCCTTTTCGATATCAATGATTAATTTAGTTATTACATTGCAACCAATAAATAATATTAGGGCTATGAATACTTCAATAAAATAAAAGCTATTATTGGTCTGAGTATCTAACTTAGCGAAGGTAGCACTAATAAACATGTATATTATAGAGACAAAGGTGATACGATCTGTAATCATTTTATTACTATATATGAATGTAAGTACGATAGGAACAGAAAATAAAATTATAGTTAAACTAAACATATTATGTATGCTGGCAATATTTAATAACTGTGTTGAAAGTATAAGTATAGAGCTGTAATTTTTAATATCTTCTGTCATTGAATCTGAATTAAGAATATATTTTCCTAATAGAACTATATTAATAAGCAATCATCGAGCATAAGGAGAGCCCGACTATCACAAGTTAGTTTATAATCAAATATAATAAGAGAGTTAAGGTGGTGTGCACATGGCAATGTGGAATCCATGGCGAGGATGCCATAGATATAGTGAAGGATGTAAATATTGTTATATCCATAAAGGTGATGCAAAAAGACAAATAGATACCAATATGATTGTAAAAACTGATAACTTTGATGCTCCTATAGCAAAAAATAAAAAAGGAGAATATAAGATGAAACCAGGTCAAATGGTATATATATGCTTTTCATCAGACTTTCTACTTGAAGAAGCGGATATGTGGAGACAAGAGTGTTGGAAGATGATAAAAGAACGTTCAGATCTGAAATTCTTATTTTTAACAAAGAGAATTGAAAGATTCATGCAATGTATACCAGATGATTGGAATGATGGATATGAAAATGTAACTGTTGGATGTACAATTGAAAATCAAGAAAGAGCAGATTATAGATTATCAATATTCTCAACGCTGCCTATTAAACATAAGAACATAATCTGTCAGCCATTAATAGAGAAGATTAATATTGAGGAATATCTAAATGGTGTGGAATTGGTAGTGGTTGGTGGAGAATCAGATAAAAATGCAAGAGTATTAAACTATGATTGGGTATTATCAATTCGAGAACAATGTATAAACCAAGGAGTGCATTTTGAGTTTCGTCAATGTGGAACGTATTTTATGAAAGATGGGAAAAGGTATACAATTAATGTAAGGGAGCTTATGAGTCAAGCGAGAAAAGCTGATATAGATTGTTGATTAGCCTAGTAATTTGACTAATAAGAAAGATGTGTTAGTATATACAGTAGGAAATGGAGGTGTTAGATTATGTCGGAATTACCGAATTGCCCAAGTTGTGATTCAGCATATACTTATGAAGACGGTAATATCCTTGTTTGTCCTGAATGTGCCCATGAATGGAATGCAAAGATACAGGCAGATTCAATGAGTCATGAGATCAAAGACGTTAATGGAAACATTTTAAATGATGGTGATACTATAATTGTAATTAAAGATTTAAAAGTAAGAGGTAGTTCGTCATCAATAAAGCAAGGTACGAAGGTAAAGAGTATAAAGCTAATTCATAATTCCAGTGATGGACATGATATTGATTGTAGGATTAGTGGATTTGGAGCAATGAAATTAAAGTCTGAATTCGTAAAAAAGGCATAAAATTAGTACATATGAATATCTAAAATGTAGGCAGGAAGAGAAAAATCTACCTGCCCTTTTAAATTCCAAAATGAATTCAGCTTTTAACCTTCATATCTTATGATATTTCTCCAAATCTCAATCTCTTTCATTGCCACTTCAACTGATTCTGAACCATGCACCGCATTTTCTTGAACATTGACTCCATACATATACCGAATTGTTCCGGGCTTTGTTTTCGCGGGATTGGTTGCACCGTTAATCCCCCTTACAATATTAACCACATTTTCACCTTCTAAAATTAATACCATAACTTCTGATGATGACATATAATCAAGCACATCATTAAAAAACTCTTTTCCTTTTAGATCTTCGTAATGTTTCTCTAAAATCTCTCTAGTTGCCAGAACTCTGTGTGCATGAATGATATCCAGATGATTGTCCTCATAAATGGAAATGATTTTTCCAACTAACTTCTTAATTACAGCTGACTGCAATTGATTCAGATGATACAATGATTAAG
>CAZAKD010000304.1:0-2155 GCA_964485435.1 uncultured Lachnospiraceae bacterium | reverse complement strand
CTTGGACTGATTGCTTTTTATATACATATTGTACCATATATAAAAAAATGTGTCAATTTTAAATATAATTCTAGATATGTAAAGCCAGCGTGAAGTATTAATACATTTCTACTGGCTTTTCTTCAACTATAGGAGCGAATAATACATGAGTTATCTATTTCGATATTATGCAAAAGTATATGACCGTTTTATGAGCAAGTTTCATCTAGATGATGATTCAGCCATCTTAGACATTATAGGTACTGGTAATAAAATTATAGCGGATATTGGAGGAGGTACTGGAATAACTGCCGATAAGCTGATAAAACGAGGTCATTATGTAACAATTATTGATCCTTGCCAATCCATGACGAAGAGGGCAAAGAAACGAAATCCAATGATTCAGATTATTAATCAGGCTCTTCCTTTTGATATAAAAGAAGAATATGATGTTATTCTCTTTCGTGATTCCTTGCATCATATTAAAAGCCAAAGAGAAACTTTGGAACTATGTTCAAATAAGTTAAGAAAAGATGGTTTAATTATTATATCTGATTTCTCACCAGATAGTATCAAAACAAAATTAATATTTCTTTTTGAAAGACTTTGTTTTGAAAGAATATGGGAGGTTGATGAAAAGAAACTACTGAAGTTACTTCAAAGTTTCAATTTGAATACTCAACTTATTCGTATTAATGATAGAGACTACATAGTGATTGGAAGGAAAAACAAATGATTGGATTTCTATTAAAGTTATCAGCCTTGCTTCTTAGGAACAAAACAGTTGAAAATAATGATATTGCAGCTTCTTATGATAAAGTGAGCAAAAGGTATGACCAGTATTTTCTCGATATAATGCATAAACATAACGACAAGGTATTGGATTTGCTCACTAAAGAGATTAGAAATAGAAAAGAAATTGATGGTGATTATAGACCTCAAATATTGGATTTAGCCTGTGGAACTGGATATAATTCAAGATATCTCCAGAGTAAAGGAATAGATGCAGATTATACTCTTGTTGACTTATCTAAAGGTATGCTTCATATAGCTAAAGAAAATAGTCTGAATTCATCCAAGGTGACCTATGTAAATCAGGATATGTTATCTTTTTTGAAAGGTTATTCTAAGGAATCATTTGATGTTATAATATGTATGTGGGCAATAAAGTATCAACCGCCCAAAAGGGTAATAGGTGAGTGTGAGAGAGTACTTAAAAAAGAAGGATTGATGTCAGTCATAGTAAATACTGCAGACACCCTTCCACAGATGAGAAGACTGTATCCAAAACTAATCCTAAATAATTGGAGAGATATTAAGAAGATTATGTTTGATTTGCCGAATCCATATAATAAACATGAACTTGGCAAGTGGTTTACGAATGCTGGTTTTAGTATCAATGCATTACGTTCTGGAAGACAGACATTTCATTTTCAGAATGCAAATAAACTTGTAGAATTTTTGACTTCAACAGGTGCATTGGCGGGATACGATGAGATGCTTAACGTAAGAAGTAATGAAATTAAGATGCAAATGGTATCCTATTTTAACAAAAAGAATATATTAAAAGCAGAACATCGTTATGTATTTGGGTTGTTTGAGAAAGGGAGATTATTATGATGCAAATAAGAATGCTTATTAGAATGATCTGTGACAAAGGTGTCCGCCACAACTTTATATCACTACATAATAAGTTTAAGAAATCGCCTCAATATAAATTGAGAAATCTAATACTCTGCTGCAAAAATGTAATAAAACATGAAAAGCTAATAGTACATGAAGGAAATTACATCGTTAATTCTTTCTTTCCGCCGATTAATTCATATGCGTTTTATCAAATTGCTATGAGAGTACCAGGAGAAGGAGCTGCTTTCTTTGAAAATCATACAACGGGGAAAAGGTTGGCTCCCATATCTACATATATAGCAGTAACGCATAAATGTATGTATCGTTGTTGGCACTGTAGTGCTAGTAGATTCACTGAAATATCCAATAAAGATATGACTACTGAACAACTCTTAACTGTAGTAGAGAAAATAAGGGACCTTGGAGTAGGAATTATAGGATTTACCGGTGGAGAACCATTACTTCGTAAGGATTTGGAGCAAGCTATATCACTTGCATCAGCACCGAACCCGATGCAATCTATGACATTAGTATTTACCACAGGTTATGG
>CAZAKD010000303.1:0-2164 GCA_964485435.1 uncultured Lachnospiraceae bacterium | reverse complement strand
TATCCATATCCCATTGCCACCAACCAGATTCCCTCTTCATTTATTTCGCTCATAAAGCCTAATGCAATAAGATAGTAGATAAGGACACCAATAATTGCAAATGCACCTGTATGCGGATCTTTCAAGATTTCTAACTTTTTAACTTTGTCTTGATAAGAACTTATTCCATCCATGGTATCCAAAAAGCCATCCAAATGAATTCCACCAGTGATAAGAATTGGAATTACGAGATATATTGAAGTTTGAAATATGATACCCATATCAAAATACTGAAAGAGATAATATGCACCTAAAGTAATCCCACCTATTACACATCCTATGAAAGGAAAGAAACACAGTGCATATCTCATGTTTTTCTCATTCCACTTCACCTTGGGCATAGGAATCTTAGAATACATGGCAAATGCAACTATACACGAATATATTATACTCATACTTTATACCTCATAATCTTCATAAGATTCTATCCCATTGTCATCAAATGTACTCATACGTTCATAAACGCTCAACCCCATTGTTATAATAGGAATTGTAGCTACAGCTCCACTACCTTCTCCTAATCGCATATCACAACAAACCATTGGCTCTAGTCCTAATTCATCTATAATGGCTTTACTAGCTGGTTCCTTTGATTCATGACTAGCTATAATATAGCCTTTTACATTCTGGTTCATCCTTACTGCTGTAAGTGCTGCAATCTCTGATATTACCCCATCCATTAATATAGGAACTTTATAGATTGCACCACCTAGAAATGCTCCCACCATTCCAGCAATTTCATATCCACCTATATCTGCGAGTACCTCCAGAGGCTTGTTTCCATATCCATTTTCTAGATGTCGGGTAAGAATCTTAGAAATAGTCGCCTTCTTTCTTTCAAAACCTTCTTCAGATAGCCCAGCACCTTTTCCAGTGATCCTTTCAACAGGTTGGTTGAGAAATACTGCAGCCATAGCACTTGTAGGTGTTGTATTACCTATTCCCATCTCTCCAGTTCCAATTATATGATATCCTGCATTTTTTAATTCTTCTACAGCTTTAATTCCAACCATGATCGCATCTATACATTGCACCTTAGACATGGCTGATTCTTTTGCGATATTATTCGTACCTTGTGCAATCTTACGATGTATAACCTTACCTAGAACCATCTCTGATGTAGGGTAAGACTCTCCTGTCATTCCAATATCGATGGGATATACATCTATTCCTGCAATGTCTGACATCACGTTGACACAAGAGGCATTGCTTGCAAAGTTTTCTGCAACAATTCTTGTGACATGGGAACCTGTTTGAGTCACACCTTCAGACACCACACCATGATCTCCACAGAAAACTAACAAAGCTTTCTTATCTATAGTAAGGTGATTCGCATCTCTAGCTATTCCAGCAAGTTGAATCACGATCTCTTCTAATTTACCTAAGCTACCTATGGGTTTCGCAATAGAATTCCATCTTTTTTGAGCCTGTTTCATTGTTTGTGAATCTATCGGTATAATCTCATGTAATAAGTGTTCTAATTTTTTTTCTAATAAATGTTCCTGTTCAAATCCCATTCTTCAATATCCTTCTTTACTTTAATTAAATAATCATATCCCTAAAATTCTATCACAAATAAATATATCCTACAATGAAAAGCAGGAATATATTAAAATGACAGAAAATGAAATCCACTTTCACCTCCTGTCATAACTAGATTATTTTATTTAAAATACTATTCTGCTTTTACCGCAACTGCCTCAATCTCAAATAATCCACCCATTGGAATTGCAGCAACTTCCACACAAGAACGAGCTGGTGTTTCACCAACAAAATATTCAGCATAGATTTTGTTAATTGCTGCAAAGTCTGCAATATTATCTAAGAATACTGTTGTCTTTACTACATCTGCCAAAGTCATTCCTGCCTCTTCTACAACTGCTTTTAGGTTATTAAGCGCTTGAACTGCTTGGGCTTCTACACCTTCTTGTAGTTTACCTGTCTCAGGGTTTAATCCCAATTGACCTGAAGTAAAAAGCATATCGCCCACCTTTACTGCATGTGAATATGGTCCCACTGCTGCAGGTGCATTTTTTGCTGCGATTGTTGTTCTTTTCATTTTATAATTCCTCCCATTTGGGGACGGTACCTGAAGTGTTGGGGACGGTACCTAACGCGTTAGGTA
>CAZAKD010000302.1:0-2173 GCA_964485435.1 uncultured Lachnospiraceae bacterium | reverse complement strand
TAATTCCATTTCTGAAATTCCGTTCATATAAAATTCCTCCTTATCACTAATTTACAATAAATATTATGAGTAATTAAGGAGGAATTTATTCATGAATATAAGTTTAAAATTTTTATAATCTGCTATATAACTCTTCATACTTAAGAGCTGAGTTCTTCCATGAGAAATCTCGAGCCATACCTCGATCTATAATCTTATTCCATTCCCTTTTTTTATTAAAATATATTGACTTTGCGTACTTAATCGCTCCCAACATCTCATGTGCATTGTAATTGCTAAATGAGAACCCAGTTCCTGTACTTTCATATTGATTATATGGTTCTACCGTATCCTTTAGTCCTCCAGTTTCTCTAACTATAGGAACTGTCCCATATCTTAAACTCATTAATTGACTTAAACCACATGGTTCAAACAATGATGGCATCAAAAATGCATCACATGCGGCATATACCTTATGAGCCCTTTCATTTGAATAAAATATGTTTGCAGAAACCCGATCACTATATTTCCATTCAAAATGTCTGAATAGATTCTCATATTTCTCTTCACCTGTACCTACAACAACTAGTTGAGTATCTTCTTCGCATATCTCTTCCATTACATATTCAATAAGATCTAATCCCTTTTGATCCGTAAGTCTTGATACTATCCCTATCATAAATCGTTTTTCATTTTGTTCTAAGCCTAATTCTTTTTGAAGCCCAACTTTATTCTTTTTCTTTTCTTTTCTGAATGTTTTAGCATTATAGTTTTTATATAGGAAAGGATCCGTCTCTGGATCATATTCTTTATAGTCAATTCCATTTACAATACCAATCAAAGAATTATCTCTTGCACGAATTAGACCGTCTAACCCTTCACCATAAAAGGGCATCTTAATCTCTTGTGCATAAGTTTCACTTACTGTTGTAACGTAATCTGCATACACGATTCCACCTTTTAGATAATTCCCATCCCCATATGCTTCTAATTTATCTGGTGTAAAATAACTTGCATTAAGACCTGTAATATCTTTAATGGTAATCATATCCCAAACACCTTGGAATTTTAAGTTGTGAATTGTAATAATTGCATTTATTCCTTGATAAAAATCTCCTAAAGAAAAAGAATCTTTTAAATAAACTGGTATTAACCCTGTCTGCCAATCGTGACAGTGAATAATATCTGGCCTAAAATCAATGACTGGAAGACTTGATAGGGCTGCTTTCGAAAAGAATGCAAACTTCTCAATATCCTCATATGTATTACCGTACGGAGTTGATCCTGAAAAATAATATTCATTATCTAAGAAATAAAAAGTGACCCCTTCATACTCTAACTCCATAATTCCAACATATTGATTTCTCCAAGCTAAGTCCATATAAAAATGTGTCTTATATACCATCTGGTTCTTATATTGTTCTGGAATTGCCATATATTTTGGTAACAAGACCCTAACATCGTAGAGTTCTTTATCAAAATACTGTGGCAAAGACCCAACCACATCTGCCAATCCACCTGTCTTAATAAAAGGCACACATTCTGAAGCAACAAAAAGTATTTTTTTCATAGATTATATTCCTCCCACTCATATGTATTCTTAAACCAACCTATTAATACATTTTACTTATTCATTAATTATACTATATCAATTATACAAATCAAAGTAAAATCATAGTTGAATACATATTATTGTAAAAGAGTTTCTGAATACTATGCTCTCATTTTATATTCTAAACGAATCTTGTCAGCAATCAATGCTACAAATTCTGAATTTGTAGGCTTACCTTTTCCATTACTTACTGTATATCCAAATAGATCATCGATTGTATCCATCTTCCCTCTACTCCAAGCAACTTCAATTGCATGACGTATTGCTCTTTCCACCCTACTTGGTGTTGTCTTATGACGTTTTGCAATAGATGGGTAGAGAAGCTTCGTAATTGAATTAAGCATCTCTGTGTCATTTACTGACAACATAATGGCATCTCTTAGATATTGATATCCTTTAATATGAGCAGGAACTCCAATTTCATGTATAATATTTGTTACATCTGATTCTAGATTTTGTTCTATATATTTTGCCTTATTTTCAAATGTACTAACACGATGATTGTCAATTAATCTGCTATGCACATCACCTTTAATCTGTTTAATTCTAGACAAAATCATATTATTATCAAAAGGCTTCATA
>CAZAKD010000301.1:0-2184 GCA_964485435.1 uncultured Lachnospiraceae bacterium | reverse complement strand
CGGCGGTCTACGATCAGCTTAAGAAACATCATATGACCTCAGCTGGAATCTTATGGCCGGTAACTGGAAAAGCCTCTATTGATTACAATATCCCAGAAATCCGAGCAATCGGTAAGGAGAATCAGGCATTAAAGATTCTAAAAAACGGAAGTCCATTCTATAGCATGAGAATGGAGATGAGATATGGAAGTATTCGAAAAGGTATTGAACAACCCTATCTAGATAATTTTACAACAAAGTGCGCAGTGGACACTATTCGCCGTAAGAAGCCCAATCTTATGCTGGTGCATCTGATTGATTTAGATGATGCAAAACATGAAAACGGTACACAAGGTGATGAGATTGATCAGGCTATTATTCGAATGGATCAAAGACTAGGTAATATTATGAAGGCCGCAACAGAAGCAGGAATCTATGATGAAACAATATTTATGGTAATAGGTGATCATGGTCAGCTGGATGTTCGATATAAAGTGAAGCCCAATCTGTTGCTTAAGGAAAATGGTCTAATCTATGAAGAAAATGGAGAGCTCAAATGGAGGGCTTACCTCCAATGTACGGGAGGATCGGCCTATCTTCATATTAAAAAGGGAGATCTGGACGCTGAGAGAAGAGCAGTTGCTGTTCTAGAAGAAGCGATCAAGACGGATAGCTATGGAATTGAGTGCTTATATAATTCCAGTGAAATGAAGGAAGAACATGCTTACCCCTGTACTTCGTATATGATGGAGGCAAAGGTAGGATATTCCTTTGACGACAGCTTGGTTGGATCCGTAACTACAGATCTTGCAAAACTAGGGCAGAAGTATGCAACCCATGGCTATTCGCCGAAGAAACCCAATTATAGCTGTAATTTAGTTATCTCAGGGACTGGTGTGAAGAAACAATATGAGATTAGTGAAGCAAGGATGATTGACATCGCTCCTACCATGGCAAAGATCTTGGGAATTAAATTTGGTCCATGCGATGGTATGGTTTTGGATGAAGTGCTTTTATAGTCCAATTATTTGCAAAGGCAAAGTTGTTTTTCTTTTATGATGAAATATTGGTGAGCTGGGTGATATATCACTCAGCTTTTTAAAATTTAATCAAAATATATGTAGCAAAACAAAGTTTTGCTATATATATTTTGAAGATGTGATAATTTGATAGATTAATTAAAGTGATTAATAGAAATTTCAAATAAAGGTTGTAACAAAGTCGAAACATGTCGATATAATATATGTAACAAGAATGTAACATTTCGTGTTGACAATATGTATATTTATGATATGATTAACATACTTAATTTTAGGAGGTGCAACCATGAATGAGTTATTAGGTGGAAGGATTAAGGCATTAAGAACCGCACATGGTATGACGCAAGAACAATTAGCAGATGCGTTAGGTATTAGTAGACAGAAATTTGCACGTATTGAAAATGGTAACAATAGCATAACGTTAGATGTTTTATCAAAAATAGCAGAAGCTTTGGATATGACAGTTATTGATATTACCAAGGTTCTAGATGAAGAACCAAGTGTTTCATACAGAGAAAACAGTAGTAATTCTTCTGCAGAAGAAATTTTTGACATGTTGGACTTATTTTATGCAAACAAACATATTTATCAACGATTACAGCCGGTAGGAGAGGAATAAGTATGCTAGAGAGTAGAAAAAGGGAAATACGAAGAAGAGCAGAAGGATTTAGAGAAAATTGCAAATCAAATAAATATGGGATAATAAACCTTTTTGAAGAGTCCAATCGTAACGGATATAAACTATTACGATATCCTTTGGGAAAGCAGGGTTCGTTAGGATTTGCGCAGAAGAGGGATGGAGATTTCATTATTTTTACAAACTCATCTATTAGGTTATCGAGGGAAACCTTTACATTAGCTCATGAAATTGGTCATGTTATTTTACATTTTGATAAAGATAATTCATTTATTGATGATAGTAGGACTTTATATGGTGCTTATAGTAATGAAAAAGAGCAGGAAGCAAATTATTTTGCTGCATGTTTGTTGATGCCGGAGGATAACGTGCGAAAGTTCTATGACATTGAACTTAATAATATTGGAGCAAGTGAAATGTCAGCATATGATATTGCGAAGATTATGTCTGAATTCAATGTGAGCTTCGAGATGGTTTTGAACCGACTGGATGAAATTATTATGTTTAAGCCATTGACCAAAGACAATA
>CAZAKD010000300.1:0-2211 GCA_964485435.1 uncultured Lachnospiraceae bacterium | reverse complement strand
GCCAATGATGCAGCTACTTTTGTACAGGAGATGGCAGGAGAGAATGCGAATATTATCTTCGGTGCTATGTTTGATGATGCTCTTACTGACCAAGCAACAATTACTGTAATTGCAACAGGTCTTGAAGAAGTAGCGAATAAGGATCCATTAAAGGCTCCAAGTTTCTTGAATAATAGCATTCCAAAACCAAGCTATAAACAACCAACTAGTACTATGAATAATAGTGGGAACCGTTTTAATTCAATGAATACATTAAACCAACCAAAAGAATCATTGAATACAAGCTTTTCTAAGCCTAAAACTGAATCCGAACAAAGTGGAATTAAGATTCCAGAATTCTTACAAAGGAATCAAAATCGCAAATAATATACATAGTATATAATAATGTGACACCCAAATATGAATATAACAATTCATATTTGGGTGTTTTTTCGTGGTTTTTCTATGTTCTTTATCGAATAATAAGAGAAAAAGTAAAGTACTGTAAGGAAAAAGGGAAGAAAATTAGGAATATATTCCAGCTTATGACAAAGTTTATAAAATGAGTAAGCTATAATATAACTACTCTGTGTTATATACCTTTAATGGGAATAGGAGCAATAAAGACTAGGGAGGTGAATCTTGTATCTTGAAGTATATGTTGACGTAATATTTACAATTAATTTAGTTATGGATATTGTGTTACTAAAGCTTTTAGAAAAGTTAGGACGTCTGAAGACAACATCATTTCGAATTATACTTGGAGGAGCTATTGGAGGATTAAGTGGCTGTGCCATGAGCTTATTACCAATGATTGATGGTGTAATAAGGTTTATACTTTTGTATATTGTAACAGGTTATCTTATGATTATAGTTGCTTTTCCCAAACGTACATTTAATAAAAAAGGTAAGACATCAACTATTGATCTATTACAAAGTAGAACTTAGATATGATGATAAAAGCATCTGTTTAAAAGGACTACTTGATACCGGCAATGGACTTAAAGATCCATTTTCACATAAACCAGTATCTATCGTATGTTATGAAGATGTGAAATGTATACTCCCAGAAACCTTGATTCAACTGATTGAAAAATATTATGAAAATGGGGATATTCTAATGACATCAGCTAGTATGCAACAGTATCAATTGCTTCGCTGGATTCCCTTTCGTTCTATCGGAAAAGAACAAGGTATGTTACTTGGGGTTGTTTTTCCAGAGATGACAATTAATCCATACACGGAATCTATAAAAGATAGATTACAAAAGGCTAATATAAAATATGATAAAGCCATAATTGGGTTATATCAAGGGAGACTGTCTAATCAGAAAGATTATCAAATGATTTTACATAAAGATTTATTATAATTAGGAGGAAGCCACATGTTATTAAAAATATCTATGCCAAGTAAATTTCAATTTAGAGTAATTTCGGATTTTCGAAGTATTATCTTTAAGCACAGAGGTGATATTCACTATATTGGTGGAGCTGAAGTATTACCTGCTCCGTTGGATCCAAGAGAAGAAGCAGAAGTAATTGGTAGATTAGGTACAGAATATGACACCCAGGTCAAAACCATATTAGTAGAACATAATCTGCGTTTGGTTGTATATATTGCTAAAAAGTTTGATAATACTGGAATTGGAGTTGAAGATCTAATATCAATAGGAACGATTGGATTAATTAAGGCTATTAATACATTTAAACCTGATAGAAATATTAAGTTGGCAACATATGCGTCTAGATGTATTGAAAATGAGATTCTTATGTTTCTTAGAAGAAATAATAAAACCAAGATGGAAGTATCTATTGACGAACCTCTTAATGTTGATTGGGATGGAAATGAACTTCTGCTTTCGGATATATTAGGAACAGAGGAAGATATTATATATCGAAAGATTGAAGATGAAGTGGATAGAAAACTATTAAATAAGGCAATCTCAAAGTTAACAGAACGTGAGAGAATAATTGTTCAGTTGAGATTTGGGCTTAATACAGAGGATGGAAATGAAAGAACACAAAAAGAAGTAGCAGACCTACTTGGTATATCTCAATCTTATATCTCAAGACTTGAAAAAAAGATAATTAAAAGGTTAAAAAAAGAAATGATCCGTTTAGAAAATTAACGAGTTTTTCTATAAAAGGAAATAATTACATAACAAATTTTCGTATAATATAGGGCCTTAATGTGAATCATTCTAATAAGTTGATAAATTGATTAGGAGGTTTC
>CAZAKD010000299.1:0-2211 GCA_964485435.1 uncultured Lachnospiraceae bacterium | reverse complement strand
GCAACTAAGCGAAAGCGACTCCTTTTCAGTAGCATTTACTCGGGGCATCGTTCCGCCACTTAGGTCATCTGTGAATAGTAACTAATTACTCTCTTTTATTTCATCTCAATTAACATAGCTTCATCTTTTCGCAGGCTGAGTTCATAACCTCTAAGTTTTATTTCAATTGGATCTCCTAAAGGTGCCACTTTTATTACCTTAATATTTACACCCGGTGTCACACCCATATCCATTATACGTCTTTTTATCGGTCCCTTTTGTCCTAATGATACGACAGTTCCTTCTTGACCTGGTTTGAATTCTTTCAAGTTCATTGTCATTCTTCCTTTCGCGCTACATTTCGCTAGATACTTTTCAGAATACTTGATAAAACATTAACAAGTAAATGATAATCAGTATCAATTTGTAGCTTAATTATAATTCAATGTTCTACCAATGTCAATAGAGATATTGACAATTAGTATCAAAATTAGCTAATAAAAAAAGTCGTTTTGCACTATAACTTAATCTAGTTATCTGCAAAACAACCTCTTTATTATAAATTATAATTTTACATATCCATGTCCATTCACAATTGCCTCAACTTTTTGGCCTGTTTTACAAAACGGACAATCTCCAATTGCATAATTCTTGTATCCAGGTATATCCTTCTCTTTAAATATTGTATTCACTGTTACGTTTTCAATCTTATCAAGAACACTGAATATAGAAGCAATGCCTTGAATCTTACCACCATAATATTGAATTGATTCTAAACTTTTTCGTACTGTAGATCCTGTTGTAACAGATGCTACCAATAATAATACATGCTTTCCAAGTAAAGCTGGTTGGTTATTCGTACGGAATATCATTTGTCCATTGGAATTATATTCTGGGGATATGATATATATGGTTTTATGCGCATTCATATTCAATATCCCAGCACTTGATAGTTCTTGTGCCAAGAAAGCTCCAATGACTTCACACCCATCCATACATACAATCGTATCAATAACCACTGCATCTCCATAGCTTCGGGAGATGGATTTAGCTACTTCTGCTGCTTCTTTTTGTCTTGTTTTTAGTGAGGTCATATCAATATAATAATTAATATGAGAATAACTTGTTGCAAAGTGTCCAGGTACAACTCTTAAGGTAATATTATTGTTCATTGATGCATTAAACTTAATAATTCGATTTTCCATATAAGATACCTCCTCATTCTCAATTCATGTACATATTATATAATAATTGGTAATATTATTCAATAGAACTATTGAATCTCGCTATGGAAATCTTGTATGGATTTAACCTCTAATATTCCTTGATGTTTCACTTCTTTAATTCCAGCTACAGATGCTTTTGCTGCGGCCATAGTTGTCATATAAGCAATCTTACCTTTAATTGCAGCTTTACGAATATAACTATCATCAACAGCACCCTTTTTACCATTTGGAGTATTGATTATCATATCAATCTTATTATTTGATATGGCATCTATAATATCAGGGCGACCTTGATTCAACTTATTTATCTTCTCAGCTGGAATACCATTTTCAATGATAAGATCATATGTTTTACCTGTAGCAAGAATATTGAATCCACATTCATGGAAGTCTCTTGCAACATCAACTACTTCAGCTTTATCTCTGTCATTTACACTAATTAATACAGTTCCACCCAATAGAAGCTTCGTCTGAGTTGCTTCTTGTGCTTTATAAAAAGCTTCACCAAATGACTTTGCAATTCCTAGTACTTCTCCAGTAGAACGCATCTCAGGTCCAAGAAGAGGATCTACCTCTTGGAACATGTTAAATGGAAATACTGCTTCTTTTACTCCATAGTGTGGAATATATTTCTCTTTTAGGTCTAGTACTGGTGAAGGTTTATGAGTTATATCCATAGTAATAATCTGTGTCGCTAATTTTACCATCTGAATATTACATACTTTGGACACCAAAGGTACTGTTCTCGAAGCACGTGGATTGGCCTCTAATACATACACCACTCCATCTTCTATAGCATACTGCATATTCATTAATCCACATACACCCATCTCATTTGCAATCTTAACTGTATAATCTTTGATCGTTGCAAGGTTCTCTTGTGATATATTAAGGGAAGGTAATATACATGCAGAATCCCCTGAATGAACTCCGGCTAATTCTATATGTTCCATTACTGCTGGTACATATACATTGGTTCCATCACTAATCGCATCTGCTTCACATT
>CAZAKD010000298.1:0-2212 GCA_964485435.1 uncultured Lachnospiraceae bacterium | reverse complement strand
AGACCTCTTATAACTGTGTATGGAAATGAAGAATTCTTTGTAACCAAAGACTCTAAGCTAACTTATAATGATAAAGATGGAATTATTATTACTCGTAATGAGATCAAGGAGACTATGGAATATATTAGCAATTATTCTCTTTATGCGTTTGAAGAAGAGATCAAGCAAGGATTCATTACCATACAAGGAGGACATAGGGTGGGAATTGCAGGAAAAGTAATTCTAGAACAGGATAGGGTAAAAGGAATCAAACATATATCCTTTATTAATATTCGATTATCCCATCAGGTAAAAGGTTGTGCAGATAAAGTTATTCCTTATATTCTAAATGATAATAAAAACGAAATATTTCACACATTAATTATATCTCCACCTAGATGTGGAAAAACAACTTTGTTAAGGGATATGATTCGCAGTCTGTCTGATGGTACACATTCAGAAGAAGGAATTACAGTAGGAGTAGTTGATGAGAGATCTGAATTAGGCTCTTGCTATATGGGGATTCCTCAAAATGACCTAGGAATTCGAACAGATATCTTAGATTGCTGTCCCAAAGCAAAGGGAATGATGATGTTGATAAGATCTATGTCTCCCGAGATTATTGCAGTAGATGAAGTTGGTTTAGGAGAAGATATTGAAGCGATTGAATATGTAATGAACTGTGGTTGTAAAATGATAGCTACAGTGCACGGAAGTTCTATGGAAGATATACAGAACAAGCCTATTCTTGGAAGTCTTGTAAAGGCAAAGGTATTTGAAAGATATATTGTATTGAGTAATCACAATAGAATAGGTAATGTGGATTATATATTTGATGAACGAGGAAGCATATTATATCAATCGGTGTGAGGAGGATATTAGATAAATAGGGGGACATGTACATGATTATTATTAAGCTCATAGGAATAACATTGATTATCGGATCTTCTTCTGGGATAGGTTTCTACTTTAGTAATTATCTCAAGAATAGAATAACGGACCTAGGAGAGTTGAAAAAGAGCATATTAATTTTAAGAGGAGAGATTCGGTACGGGAACACTCCATTGCCTGAAGCAATTGAATCCATAGGAAAAAAGAATAATCGTCTTTCCAATTTTTTTGCGTTTGTAGGACAAGAACTTATGAAATTAAATGGAATACCTTTCTATACAATATGGACAGAAGGGATACGTATAGGGTTAAAGGAAAGTCATCTAAATAAGCAGGATAAGGAAACCCTATCAAAACTAGGTGAAACATTAGGTTATCTTGATAAAGAGATGCAGATCAATCTAATCAATCTATATATTGAAGAACTAGAAGCAGAGATTAAAGAATCATTTAAGATTATGAAAGAGAAATCCTACCTGTACAATACTCTTGGAGTTATGGCGGGAATATTCATTGCCATTGTTATGTTATAGGAGGTAGAGCTACAAAAAATGTTCGGATATAAAGTGGAGGATGTTTATGGAGATATATCTTATACTTAAAATTGCTGCAGTAGGAATACTAGTATCTGTGCTAAATCAGGTACTAAAACATTCCGGAAGAGATGAACAAGCATATATGACAAGTTTAGCTGGATTGATTCTTGTATTACTCTGGATAATTCCCTATATTCTAGAGCTGTTTGAGAGTCTAAAGCGTTTGTTTATGTTGTAAAACATAGAACTTGGACAAGCACGGGGGTGATTACATTGATAAAAATAGCAATGATTGGAATCGTTGCAGTTCTTTTAGGGGTACAATTTAAGAAAGATAAAGAAGAATATGGATTATATCTTGGGTTAGTAGCTTGCCTGCTAATCTTTCTATTAAGTATTCCTAAGATTGAAGTAATTATTGAAACCATACATACAATTCAAGGTTATATTAAGATAAACAATGTATATATTGAGATACTTATTAAGATTATAGGTATTACCTATGTGGCAGAGTTCTCTTCTAGTATATGTAAGGATGCAGGGCATGGAGCAATTGGAGGGCAGATTGAGTTAATAGGTAAGTTAAGTATTCTCGCAATTAGTATGCCAATTCTGTTAGCGCTATTAGAAACGATTCATCAGTTTCTCAGTGTATAGGTGAACGTATGAATAGATATCATATAATTCTCATATTATGTATATTACTATGGGCGCCAAGCATTCAAGTATATGCAATGGAACCAAAAGAAGACTATTATAATGATTTTGATTATGATCAGATCCAATCTGTAATAGATGATGTTATA
>CAZAKD010000297.1:0-2230 GCA_964485435.1 uncultured Lachnospiraceae bacterium | reverse complement strand
TCTCTTGAACAAATCTATCTCTCCCTTCTTCATCTCTAACCATTTTTACATATCCGCCAAACTTAACTTCCTGGGATAGTTCATCTCTCTTCATCTCAAATGGATTGCCATGAGCTAACCAGTTATCAGGAACTTCTATTTGAAATCCATTCTCTATCTTCTGCTCAAACATACCATATTTATAACGAATACCACATCCATACGCCGGATATCCTAGGGTAGATAAAGAATCTAAGAAACAAGCAGCTAGTCTTCCAAGTCCCCCATTACCAAGGGCTGCATCAGGTTCTTCATCTTCTATCTCATTTAGGTCAATTCCAAGTTCTTCAAGAACCTCTTGCACTTCTCCATAAGCATTCAGGTTAATCAGATTATTACCCAGTGCCCTACCCATGAGAAATTCCATAGATAAGTAATATACTGTCTTTACATCTTTACTTTCATATTGCTTATGAGTTTCGATCCAATCATTCACAATAACATCTTTTATAGCATATGCAATAGCTTGAAACCTTTGTTGTTTACTGGCTTCTGATATAGATTTACGATACAATATTCTAGCCATATTCTCAATATTTTCTCTAAATTCTTCTTTATTAAATGTCATTATATAACCTCCCTTAGAACTTACTGTTTCACCTTAGTTATGTCATTATATACCATACCCCATCATAAGCACAATAGTTAAGACAGAAAAAGATTCCCTAAGGAACCCTTTTCTATTATATTATTAATTTCAATATATATTACATTACTTTTTCAACACCAAGATACACCATTTCACCGTTTAGGTTCCATTCCTTTGCATATCCTTTTGTCTGACCTACCACAATTGCTGTAGCAAGAACTTCTGATTTAATATATTCTGCGTTTCTCTCCATGATCTCTTTAATCTTATCATTCTCATCTTGATATACAACAATATGATCCATCACTTCATATCCAGCTTCTTTTCTCATAGTCTGAATCTTACTAATAATCTCTCTTACAAATCCTTCTTCAATAAGCTCAGCTGTAAGATTCGTATCTAGTACTACTGTTATTCCATAGTTAGAATCTGAGATATAGCCTTCCATCTGTGCTGCTTCTATTAATAGATCATCCTTTTCAAGTATTTCTTCTTGACCTTCTAGAGTAATCTTTAATTGGTTGCTCGTATTTAATTCATCCATAGCTTTATTGCCATCTAATTCGGATAAAACCACCTTTAACGCATTTAATTGCTTTCCAAATCTTTTCCCTAATGTTCTAAGTTGTGGCTTAAAGCCATAAGTCGTAAACTCCCTAACATCATCTGTAAAGGCAAGGTTTTTTACATTTAACTCATCTTCAATAATCTCTTTAAAGAAATCTGATAATGTTTTTTCAGCCTTTACGTACATATTGCCAATAGGTTGCCTATTCTTAATATTAGAAGTGTTTCTACAAGCACGACCAAGTACAACAATATCTAATACTTCTTCCATATTAGCTTCAAGTTCTTTATCAATGTATTCCTCAGAATAAGTTGGATAATCACATAAGTGAACACTTTCAGGTGCTGATTCATCAACGCTTCTAACTAGGTTTCCATAGATATCTTCAGCCATAAATGGAACAAATGGGGCAGTCACTTTAGATAAAGTAACTAAAGTAGTATACAATGTCATATACGCATTAATCTTGTCTTGTTCCATTCCCTTAGCCCAGAAACGTTCCCTGCTTCTTCTTACATACCAATTACTTAACTCATCTACAAACTCTTGAAGCGCTCTTGCAGGTTCTGTAATCTTGTAAATAGCTAAACCTTCATCAACAGTTTTTACCAATGTGTTCAATTTAGATAACAACCATTTATCCATAACAGGAAGTTTATCATATTCTAATGTATATTTACTTGCATCAAACTCATCAATATTAGCATATAGCACGAAGAATGCATAGGTATTCCACAACGTTCCCATAAACTTTCTCTGGCCCTCTGTTACAGCATCAGCATGGAAACGATTAGGAAGCCAAGGTGCACTATTACTATAGAAATACCAACGAATTGCATCCGCACCATGTTCTGTTAATGCATCAAATGGATCCACAGCATTTCCTTTCGATTTGGACATCTTCTGTCCATTCTCATCTTGAACATGACCTAATACAATAACATTCTTATATGGTGATTCATTAAATACAAGGGTGGAGATTGCTAATAAAGAGTAGAACCATCCTCTTGTTTGATCCACAGCCTCACTAATAA
>CAZAKD010000296.1:0-2267 GCA_964485435.1 uncultured Lachnospiraceae bacterium | reverse complement strand
ATTCTCCATAACCTTATTATAAGCTAATTCCATAGCAGCAGCAGTCACTTCTTCAACTCCAGCTCTAATCTCCGAAAGTGCAATCTCTGCACTATAAAAATTACCCTTTGATCTTTGATTAATTGCTTTCATCTGGACACTATTCACTGTAGTTGTCAATAAAAGAGAAGATAAAATACTAATGAACCCAAGGCAGACTATAACAATAATCATGGTAGAACCAGAATTATTCATGTTCTTACGTCTCATCTTCTTCATGATTATTCCTCCTTAATTGTATGGAAACTTACACGTGGCTCTGTAGTTACATAATCTACTACTCCTGGTTGATATAATTTTATCGTCACATCATATAATCTTACATTAGTATCTTTTTTCACTAGCGGACTTGCTGGATTAACATTACTATAGATCGGTACATAACTAGGATTCGTCACTGTGATTGTAGGTGTAAAACTAGTATTTTGACTTGCTAAAAATATTTCAATATTATCAGTTATGGTGTTTTCCTTATATACGGTCACTTTATCATATACAATGGGATTATAGAATATATAAACACCTTTCATTGTACTATTATATGGTGCTTCCTTTAATACATAACTTTCACTACCAGCCCCGGGCACGCTACTACATGTATAGATAGCCTCAACTTTTATTACTATAGAACTACCGTCATAGGTAATATTAACTTGAATATTTCTTTGAAGGTTCGATTTTATTTCATGCTCTGAATATTCATCTACTGTATAAACTCCCCCATCTGTTTTTGTATATTCTCGATACCATCTATGATTATTATACAATACTGATACAGCCATATTAGTCTCATAAGACTCTGTAGCGATCACATTCTTTGTCTCATTTACATCTGATATAATTGGCATCTTAAAATCATTATAAATCCAAGGATCAGGACTAACACCTTTATATACACCTTTGTCAAAAGTTAACCTTGCATCATAGATATGCTTTCCGTCTTTCATAATCTTCTTCGTATAGGTTGTCTTATCCCCATCTACAATAGTATTATCATTGTAGATGGTAGCAATATCGAGAATAGATTTGAATTTTACGTCTTCTGCAATACTTTGCATAAGATTTGTCTCATTTTGTACTCTTCTTGCCTTTGCATTCACCCTAGCCGCTGTTACAAAGTTACTCAATATAGGTCCAATTACTATAGCTAGAATGGCCATACTTACAAGAAGCTCAACCAAAGAAAACCCTTTGTTATTCTTCACTATTGTAGCTGTACTTTTTCTCTTGTTAAACATGGTTTTCCTCCATTCTTACTTATAGCCTATACAGACTACATCTACTCTACTGGTAATTCAAATGTTCCGAAGATATTATCTGTTCCAATACTTACTCCATAGACATCTACAGGTTCTATCATTCTACCTTCCCCTAGAAGTGCAAATATATCTATAGATATTGTTCCTGTTAAATTCCCTGTAGTATTATCAAATGCAGCAGTAAGGGACTGTATTCGCATCTTTTCTTTATACTGATTAATATAGTCAATGGCACTCTTAAGTCCAGCATAATTGGTTTGATAATTAATGGTTATATTAGATTTATAACCTTTATATTTTGCTTGCTCTTCCGTAACGTCTTCTGATTGTTCCGCCTGAGTTCCGTTCTCCTCAGTAACATTATCTGTTGATTCATTTTCATTGGCCGTAGCATCTGTCTCAGAATTACCCTCTTCGCTATTAGTAGCCTTGTTTGATGAATATACCTCAGTTATATCTCCAAATGTTATTGCACTTACATTCATCTTAGCATACTCTTCTAATTCTGTGATATACATGGTGCTCTTTTCTTGGCTTATAGAAGACCCTAAATGAGCAAGCATTGTGTCAACCTCTTTTGTCATTTGTTTGGTTTCTTCTATATATATCTTTTTATTCGCTGCTTTTTGCTGTAAATCTGCAAGTTTTGTATTCAATTCAATATTCTCTTTATAGAGGGCATCCGCTTTATCATTCAAACTTACAAAACCAAATCGATATGATACGATTAGAATTATCATAATGGATAATAGAAAGATTAAGTTTTTTTCCTTTTGTGATAATTTATTTATTAAGTCCATTCGTATCCTCCTCTACAATCGATTGATATTGTGCTGTTACAGTAAATGATACAGTAACATCTCCACCCTCATCTCTTGTCTCTGTGATATTGGCTGTAGATACTTGAGTAAGGGAATCCATAGACTTTAACTGAGTTAAGACCTTAGCTGCTATTATCTTTGAATTTGT
>CAZAKD010000295.1:328-2277 GCA_964485435.1 uncultured Lachnospiraceae bacterium | reverse complement strand
GGGGCAGTAGGATTTGAACCCACGACCTGCGGTTTTGGAGACCGTTATTCTACCAACTGAACTATACCCCTATGCGTATGAAACACTGCTTAACTATGTTATAATAAATTGTCTTAATTGTCAAGACTTTTTGAAAAATAGTTTTATAAGCTAAAAATAATCTTATGAAGTGTTCAGTTTTATCATATGGGAATAGATAGCATTATTCAAAAATATTAATATTCACTAAAGGCTTATTCTTTTTGTATACATGTACATTATTATCTATATCACAAGTAGCTAAAAATATATCTTTAATATCCTTCGTACCTTGGGCATGTAACTGCTGCAACAACCATTTCTCATCTTTTCCGGAGTGCTTTAGAATGTTATATTGAATTTTACCCTCTATAATCACGTTAGCAACAGGATAATCAGCATTAGGTGTAAGATTCATATCATGGGGATTAACTGGTCGATATGAGGATTTAGGAAGATAGCTTATCTTGCCATTAGGTTCTAGAATAGCAGTTTGGAGCTGAGACAAATCAAAATATCCACTATTTCTACAACTTACCAGAAATTCACATATATCAATTCTGTTTTTCTTTAAATTCTTATAGTATAGCTCATCATTGTGAAAAATTATCGCAGGTGTACCAGATATAAACTTGCGTAATACAAAAGACTTATTTGTGATTAAAGCAAGCACAATTACAATTAGAGTATAAACAACCATTGCTATTAATGGCTTAATAAAATCACCACCATTAGCAGTAGCCATCTCCGCTGCAATAGAGCCAATGGTTATGCTATTTATATAATCGAACATACTTAATTGTGAAACTTCTCTATAACCCATTAACTTTGTAAGAATGAATAAAACAACAATTGAAGCGATTGAAGTTATTATAACAGGTATTAATTCCATGATGAACCTCCGATTTTTATATCTGTGATACTATAGAATGTGCAAAGTAGAAAAAATAATTCATTATATGTGGTCTTGACGAGTAATTAATAATATGATATAACTAGTCTGTTCAATTACGTAGTATTAAATTGCGTAACGCAGATTTATTTTGTTGCATATTGATATATAGTAAGATATTTAAAGGAAGTGGAATTATGGATTTAATGAAAGAAGTAAAGTTTAACGACCCAAAGGAAGTACAGGATTTTGTGGCTGCGGCAGGACAATGTGTATTCGATATAGACATTGGTTATAATAGGATTATTATTGATGCCAAATCATTATTGGGAATACTAAGTATGGATTTATCAAGAACATTAACAGTTTCATGCAAGGGTTATGATCCTCAGTTTGAAAAAACATTAACTAAGTATTCAGCAGCATAAGAAAATTGTAGAAAACGATTATATAATGTATAAATAGAAAAGTGGAGTCTTAGGGCTCTGCTTTTTCACTGTATTAAACTTGATTTTTTAAAAATAGATTGAAAAGGTTAACATAAAACGTTATACTTGACGTATTGGACTATAGAAAGATAACAAAATGGAGAAATATATGTATAAATTATTGAATAAAGATGGTAATGCAAAGCGTGGAGAATTTCATACGGTGCACGGCACTATACAGACCCCAGTATTTATGAATGTTGGAACCGTTGCAGCTATTAAAGGTGCTGTTTCCACTATGGACTTACAAGATATAAAAACACAAGTACAGCTATCAAACACATACCATCTACATGTGCGTACCGGAGATAAGGTTATGAAACAACTTGGGGGGCTTCATAAATTCATGGTTTGGGATAAACCTATATTAACAGACTCTGGTGGATTCCAAGTGTTTTCCCTTGCAAAACTTCGCAAAATAAAAGAAGAAGGGGTATATTTTAACTCCCATATTGACGGACGTAAGATATTTATGGGTCCAGAGGAAAGTATGCAGATTCAGTCTAATCTTGGATCTACCATAGCCATGGCCTTTGATGAATGCCCTCCCC
>CAZAKD010000295.1:0-318 GCA_964485435.1 uncultured Lachnospiraceae bacterium | reverse complement strand
AGAAAGAACATATATACAAAACTCCGTAGATCGAACAACAAGATGGCTTCTAAGGTGCAAAAATGAGCTTACTAGATTAAATAGTCTTGAGGATACAATTAATAATAAACAAATGTTATTTGCTATTAATCAAGGTGGTACCTATGCCGATATCCGTATAGAACATGCAAAGGCAATATCTGATATGGATTTAGATGGTTATGCTATTGGGGGATTGGCGGTTGGTGAAAGCCATGAGGAGATGTATTATATATTAGAAGAAACTGTACCCCATCTTCCCCTTAATAAACCTGTTTATCTTATGGGTGTGGGAACCCC
>CAZAKD010000294.1:0-2280 GCA_964485435.1 uncultured Lachnospiraceae bacterium | reverse complement strand
TAGAAGATAGTGATTGGGGACGGTACCTAACGCGTTAGGTACCGTCCCCAATCACTCAATTAAGGAGAGAAGAATATGAAAATTTGTTGGATGACTATTAACGTAAAGAATCTAGAGGAATCATTGAAGTTTTATCAAGATGTAGTAGGACTAAATATTAGCAGAAGGTTTAAGGCTGGCCCAGATATGGAGATAGCATTTGTTAGTGATGGTAATATTGAGATTGAACTTATATACAATGAGAAAATGAAAGATGTAAATATTGGACAAGATATTTCTATCGGAATAGAGGTAGACAGTGTTAAGGATAAGATGCATTACCTGAAAAATATTAATGTAGACATTCATAGTGGTCCATTTGAACCAAATGAAAATATTGTATATTTCTTTGTATTAGATCCGAATGGACTTAAGATTCAGTTTATTGAGAACAAACATTGAAAAAAGGAGATATATGAGAATAATAAAATGGGGTATTATGGGCGCTGGTGGGATTTCCGCTAAGTTTGCCAAAGCTTTAAAGGGAATGAAAGATACTGAACTAGTTGCTGTTGCAGCAAGAGATCTAGAACGTGCTGAGAAGTTTGCATCGGAATATCAGATAGGGACAGCTTATGGAAGTTATGAAGAACTGGTGAATAATCTAGATATAGATGTAATATATATTGGAACGATTCATACTGAGCATAAAAATAATGCTGCCTTAGCAATTAAACATGGTAAATCAGTACTTTGTGAAAAACCATTTACATTAAATGAAACTGATACAAAATACTTAATGGACTTGGCGGAAGAACATAAAGTATTTTTAATGGAAGCTATGTGGACCAAATTCTTACCAACCACTAAGAAAGTGAAACAATGGCTATCTAAAGACAAAATCGGAAAAATACAAAAACTCCAAATAAGCTTTGGTTTCCATCGAGAATTTAATAAAACAAGCCGATTATTTAATGTAGAAACTGGTGGAGGTGCATTACTTGATGTAGGAATCTATCCAATCACCTATGCTATACATCTAATGGAAGAATTGCCAATTCAAGTAGTATCAACAGCACTCTTCATAAACGGAGTAGACGAACACAACAGTATAATATTCAAATTTGAAAAAGGTGCACTTGCTGAACTCAGTTCTGCAATCACAGCTGAGATTGGAAAAGATGCAATTATCATTGGGCAAAAAGGGAAAATTCACGTACCGAATTTCTGGGAAGCAGAGCAAGCTACTCTATATGACGCAGAAGGAAATATTATTGAACAATTTGAAGCACCAGAAAGAATCAATGGTTATGAATATGAAGCCTACGAAGTAAATCAATGTATACGAGATGGTAAATTACAAAGCGACATTGTGCCTTTATCAGACACACTAGATATCATAAAAATAATGGAATCTATCAGAAAGGCTTGGAATCTAGAATATTAACAATGGGGATTAAAAACGAAACAGCTTTGCTCTCCATCTACCTGAGTTCAGGAGAAAAAATAGGATTTCAGCGTAGGCGTCCGATGATGGTGCCTATGCTGAAATCCTATTCTTTCTCCTGAACTCTTAAGTCCCCCCAAGCAAAGCGTCCCTATTATAGGGACGGTACCTAACGCATTAGGTACCGTCCCCAAACAATAAGTTGACAAAGTAAATCTTTATACCTATAATAAATTATTAGTAATGAAATATAAAATTCAGTATAATTACTGATTAATGTAGATACTTAGGAGGCAAATAACGTGAAACAATACGGATTAAATGAACTTAGGAAGATGTTTTTGGATTTCTTTGAAAGCAAAGACCATCTTAAAATGAATAGCTTTTCGTTAGTTCCACATAATGACAAGAGTTTGTTATTAATTAATTCAGGAATGGCGCCATTAAAGCCATATTTTACAGGACAAGAGATACCACCAAGAAATAGGGTTACTACTTGTCAAAAGTGTATACGTACTGGGGATATTGAAAATGTTGGAAAAACTGCTCGACATGGTACATTTTTTGAAATGCTTGGTAACTTTTCCTTTGGTGATTATTTTAAAAAAGAAGCCATTGCATGGTCTTGGGAATTCATGACTGAAACTGTAGGGCTTGATCCAGATAGATTATATCCTTCAATATATGAAGAAGATGAAGAAGCATTTGAGATATGGAATAAAGATATGGGGATTGCACCAGAAAGAATCTTCCGTTTTGGAAAGGCAGACAACTTCTGGGAACATGGAGCTGGCCCATGTGGACCATGTTCTGAGATATATTATGACCGTGGGGAGAAATACGGCTGCGGTAGC
>CAZAKD010000293.1:0-2282 GCA_964485435.1 uncultured Lachnospiraceae bacterium | reverse complement strand
ACAGGAATTCTCAGATTACAAAGGAGAAGACAAACCAAGATAGAGGAAGAGACATGGATCGATTCTTCTCAGCGTATACAGATGCTTGTATTACTGCACAGAATGTGGTGAATGCTGCGGAATCTTTAGGTCTAGGAACGGTATACTTAGGAAGTATTCTAAATGATTCTCAGAGAATCTGTGATATTTTAGAACTACCACAACTTACTTTTCCAGTAGTAGGGTTAGGGATAGGTTATCCAAACCAAGAGCCTCAATTGAAACCAAGGATGGACATGGGGCTACGTGTATATGAAAATCATTACCACAGATATGAGAATTATCTAGAAGAGATTAAGGATTATGATGCTCAGATGGTGAACTATTATGATCTAAGAGATACTAATAATAGAGTGGATAGCTTTAGTGACCAAGTGGTTGCTAAGTTAAACAATATTATCCAGAAGCGTCTTGATTTAGTACATGTAATAACTAGACAAGGGTTTGATAGTAATATTGACCCAAATCGACAAGATAATTAAGGAATTACCTAAAAATTTGTTGAAATATATCAAACAAAATGTTATTATATTAGCAGTATGCACAAGATAAAGGTTCAAGGAGGAACGTTATGAAACTGTTGAGAAAGATATCTGTAAGGGTAAAATTATTAATTGGTTTTGGTGTTTGTGTTTTGCTGTTGGCGCTAGTTGGAGCGATAGGAATTAAAGGTATTAATGATATCAATAGTAATGCAAATGAGATGTATGTATACAATCTATCTAGTATAGATTATTTACACCAGATTAATAGTAACCTTTTAAACATTGGAGCTGATATTAGTTATGCTGTGTTAATTGATAGTCCATCTGAAAGTCAACTTGCAATTAACAGGATAGAGGCTATAGAGATGGAGAATCAAGCGATCATTGATTCATATATGACATTAGAACATTCAGATGAGACAAGGGCAAAGCTGGATGAGTTTCAAGTATTATTAGAAGAATATCGCCAAAAGAGGGATAATGTTATTCAACTTGCTGCTGAAGGAGAATATATAGTTGCCAAGATTAATATGCCCAAAGTAACTTTTGTTCGTAATAAGATTACTGAAGCTTTGAATGTTTTGATTGCAGAAAGCCAGGAGAATTCGGTTATTAAGAATGATGAGAATCTAAGGACGTATAGTAATATGTTTAATACAACAGCTATTATAATAGTTGTTGGTGCAATATTTGCTATGCTGATGGGAATTATGCTATCTAACAGTATCGCCAAGAGAATTCAGAAAATTCTTGGATTTGCAGAGGCCATAGGGAATGGAGATCTAACCTATTCTGTGGATATGAAGAGTGAAGATGAACTTGGTAAACTGATGAATGCTTTGAATATTGCGAGAGAGAAGATTAGATATATGGTTGAGAATATTGTGGACCAGACTCAAGAGGTATCTGCATCTAGTGAAGAACTATCAGCTACTCTTGAAGAGATGACAAGTACATTTTCACAGATTGATCAAAATATTACGGCAATCGTACAAAACATAAATGATATTAATTCTACAACAGAGGAATTATCGGCAACAGTAGACCAAGTAGACTCTGGAATTGCACAATTGTCATCTGATTCTATGGAAAGTAATAATGAATCTATGGAGATTAAGAAGCGTTCTATAGAGATTAAGAATAAAGGTGTTGAATCTAGTAAGATTGCAGTTAAGTTATCCGAGGAGAAAGCAGTTGAGATTCTATCTGCAATTGAACAAGGTAAAGTTGTGGAAGAGATTATGATATTTGCAGAATCCATATCCACGATAGCAGAACAAACCAACCTACTTGCCATTAACGCAGCCATTGAAGCAGCAAGGGCTGGAGAACAAGGAAAAGGCTTTGCTGTTGTAGCAGATGAGATTCGTGACTTAGCTGAGAAGTCAGAAGGTTATGTGAAGAATATACAGAACGTTGTAACAAGTGTAAAGGCAGCTGTCGATAACTTATCTACAAACTCCAAAGACATCTTAGATTTTGTAGACAAGCGAGTGAAAGAGGACTATCAACTTCTAATAGATACAGGTATTAGCTATGAGAAGGACTCTATCTATGTAAGTAACCTATCTACTAATATTGCATCTATGTCACAAGAACTTACTGCTTCCACACAAGAGATCTCTGCAGTTACTGATACAATAGCAGCGAATATTGCAGACACTTCAACTAGCTCTAAAGAAATCTTGATGAATATTGAACAAACAGTAACAGCCATGGAAGATGTTGCCAATACAGCACAACATCAGGCTCAGATTG
>CAZAKD010000292.1:1337-2283 GCA_964485435.1 uncultured Lachnospiraceae bacterium | reverse complement strand
TATCCTCTTTCCTTAATATATTCCCTTCACTAGGAGTGATTTTCCCCTGAATCTTATAGGATATCTTCCTTCCTACGATCAAGAAAATATCAGAAGCACCTAAGGTTACTGCCTCATATAGAATATCCCTTAATTCCATACCCATCCTCCATTATTCCTCTATGATTCCGTCCCATAGTTCATATACTGCATCCTCATATATTCCTTGAGCTACATGAACCAACTTCCAGCTTTCCACATCAATCTTACCTCTAGTATTTTCTGTAGCCTGAATATTAAGCCTTAATTCTACCTTCAATACAGAGGATTCATCAATCTCTACTTGGTAATTCAACATATCATCAGACTTGGATACCATTGTAACATTAGGAATATCATTCAATCTCTGATAGAAATCATCTGCCTTTATATCTATATCACCTCTGATATCAAAGAATAATAAAAGCAAACTACACATTCAATATAAAGTAGAGAAACTTGAACGATCAAGTTGATTGGAGTGCTTATGGAATATAGAAAGAAGAACGTCTTAGTGTTAGTAGTATTACTGCTTCTTATGGTAGGGATCATAGTATACCTCTATATTAATAGAGGGGAATTGTCTCGCTCATTTCAACCTGGACCTGATATATTTCCGACTTCTACTCTACCTGAGGCCGAAGATATAGAGTCTGAATCTGAAAGTGATGCAGTACAATACGAATATATTTCTCCAGCAATGGAATGGGATGAGAAGGATGGGCTTCCTCATGATAAATTATTCATCACTGTGGAACGCCAGAATTATTCTAGTGGGGACCTTACCTTAATTATTCCTTCTCTAGATTTTAAGGAAGATATTGAAGACAGCACAAAGGCCGTAGCCCTCAACCGAGGACCCGGCCTATATGAATACGCCCAACTGCCTGGTACAGGCAATCGTAATGTTAGTATTGCATCTCATCGT
>CAZAKD010000292.1:0-1327 GCA_964485435.1 uncultured Lachnospiraceae bacterium | reverse complement strand
CGTCTTAGTGTTAGTAATATTACTGCTTCTTATGGTAGGGATCATAGTATACCTCTATATTAATAGTGGGGAATTGTCTCGCTCATTTCAACCTGGTACTGGCAATCGTAATGTTAGTATTGCATCTCATCGTAACACAAGCAGAGGCGGTGTTATCGGTGAGTGGTTCTTTTACTATATCGATACCTTAACCACAGGGGATTATCTATATCTAGTGAACTCGGAATTCATCTATCAGTATGAATATGATCAGACTACAGTTGTAGACGCTTATGATTGGGGGCCAATATATAGCCAAGGTTTTAGCTGTTTAACCCTTACATCTTGCGAACCCATAGGGGTATCTACCCACCGGATTATTGTAAGAAGCAAGCTGGTGGATATCATTCCTTATTCTAGTGATTATGTCTATGAATGACTATGATTGGCTCCTAACTTCTCTTTGCTAAGAATCTTAGTTCATTACCCATCTTCTCAATATTGGTAATCGTTTGTACCATCTCTTTAATACTATTATTCTGTTCTTCAACAGAAGTAGTTATTACCTCAGTTGTTGCTGCTTGTTCTTCCATAATAGCTGAGTTATTCTCTAAGTTCTCTTGTACATTATTAAAAGATACTGTAATCTCATCTAAGGCAACGTACTCATCTTTAATATGATTTTGCATCAAATCAAATGATTCAATCATGCTCTCGATATTAGATTTGAGATTACTCACAATCTCATAACCTTCTTTTACTGCTACCGTACCATTCACAGATGCTTCTGTTACCTTTTCAGTTTTATGTCTTAGATTATGAACAATTTCACCTATCTCAGTTGCTACTGTTTGACTTTCCTCTGATAGTTTTCGAATCTCTTCTGCAACAACAGCAAATCCTTTTCCAGCTTCACCTGCCCTAGCCGCTTCAATAGATGCATTTAATGCCAATAGATTGGTTTGAGCAGCAATTCCAGCAATTGCAGATAGAAAATCATCAATCTCTCCCATACTTGTATCCAATTCTTTTACTGTAGATAGATTCTGCTCAACAGAGTAGTGAATGGTATCCATACTAGAACTCATTACTTTTATATCTCGCTCATTATATCTAGTTAGCTCATTTACCTCTCTAGATAGCTTCTCAACTTCATTCGATATGCTATTGGTGGTGTTTATTTTTTTCTGTACTGCTTTCATGATATCAGTGATAGAGGATATGGCAATAGCAGCCTCTTCCACACCTTTAGACATATCATTCATTCCATTCATAACTGTATCGCTTACATTCTGATTGGAATGAATGATATGTCTAAAGGTGTGGAAGAGGCTGCTATTGCCATATC
>CAZAKD010000291.1:806-2286 GCA_964485435.1 uncultured Lachnospiraceae bacterium | reverse complement strand
AGAAAATAATAGGATATCAGCTAGCTTTCCCTCTTGATGGTATGTTTCTTACAAGTCTCTGGACTGTTGATAATGGGGACTTTGGGTCTCCATTATCAACAAGAGTCTTGACGAAACATAAGCACCATCATCGGACGCTTACGCTGATATCCTATTTTTTCTCCAGAACTCGGTGTAGGAGATGAGCAAAGCTGTTTATTAATTCGGGGACGGTACCTAACGCGTTAGGTACCGTCCCCGATTGGACTATGCTAGTTTGTTGCCGCAATTAGGGCAAAAATTTGCTTCGCCAGTTTTGTTACCACAGTTTGGGCAGAAGTTTGGTTTGCTTCCTAGTGATGAAGTGTTTGGAGTTGGATTCATGTTTACGTTTTGCATCATTTGATTTGCCATATTCATACCCATCATCATTCCGGTCATATCGGAGGCAACGCCGCCACCTTTCACTTTGCCAGAGGCTATGCCGTCGGTCATAGATACTTGTTGATACTTGTTAATATCTCCAATCATACTATGAGAAGCACTCTTGGTAACCATGTCTTGAATCTCTTTTGGATAATTAAAGCTCATTACATTAAAATCACAAACAGTCATTCCTAGGTTATAGATCTGCATATCTAGGTCTTCTTTAATGCCTTTAGAGATCTCATAAGCATTGGCTTGAAGATTGAACATGTCTTTTCCTTCTTTTGAGATCCATTTCATAAGTAGTTGATCTAGAGTGGAAGAGATCCTTAGTTTTACATCATCTACAAGATAGCTTTTTTTAACTCCTGCTATTTTATCAATTAAAGTAATGTAATCATTTACTTTGAAAGCATAAGTACCATTTGCTCTAATTGGCATTCCACCTGGAAGTTGTGGAGTTGGTATATTAATTGGATTGTTCGTGCCCCATTTTACAGAGAATTCTTTTGTATTTATAAATAAAACTTCAGCACGCATTCCACTATTAAAACCAAATTTAAATCCTTTTAAGGTAGACAGGAAAGGTATGATCTGAGATTCGATATCATATTCTCCTTCATCTTTAAAGATCCCTTCGATTTTACCATTGTATAGAAAGATAGCATCCTGGCCAGGACGAATGATTAACCTACTACCTTTCTTAATCTCTTTATTGTTCCATTTGTAGAATATCATATCATCACGGAATTCCTCCCATTCTACAACGTTGGCAAGTTGCCCGCTAAAAAGTCCCATATATATTCCCCTTTCTATTAAATGTAATATCTGTGCTTAAAAACTTCTTCCGCCACCACTATGTGAACGGCCGCCGCTTGAGACGCCACCACCGCCACCGCCTCCACTTCTTCCGCCACCTGAACTCTCCTTTGGCTTACGAACTCGTGTTGTTGTGGTTCTTATATACTGATCTCTGTGAGCAACTACTCTTGAATTGTTGGAATCAAGGTATGTTCTATCGTTAACTGTAACTTTACCTCCTGAATTATAAGCCATAATATAGTCTACTTTATAA
>CAZAKD010000291.1:0-796 GCA_964485435.1 uncultured Lachnospiraceae bacterium | reverse complement strand
TTGAATTTACACCAACTATAGGGACTTTATCTGGACAAACAGATTGGAAAATGGAGAGTCATCAATTGTCTTTTTTCTAACTTCTTTTCGGTAATATTTATCACTGTCGGAATAATTCGGATCAATAGAATCGGCAGAATTAGATTGCCTATCAGGTTCTACCTCTAAGTAATAATTAACTTCTTCAAGATAAGTTGTAAGTGCTTTATAGTATTCCCCGTCTGATAGATAGGGTGTTACTTCGTCAAGAATAGATTCAATGCGAGGATTACTAATACGATATTCATCTTCGCCATATCCTTGAATCTCTACACCACGGTTTTTAGGGTCCATATTAATAAATATTAATATACTATTTGTTACTTGCTCAGAATCAGCGAAGTTCTCCATATAAGTTTTTCTGGATAATCCTTGGCTATCAGAATCAGTAAGTATATATATTGAAGTATTATGTGTTTCGCTAATTGATAATGCAGAGGCTTCCAAAGAATCTATCTCGTCTGAATCTAATAATGATGCGTTATCATGGACTAGGGCTTTATCGTTTTCTGCGCGTACGAAGGTAATTGTTGTAGAACATAAGGCAATTAAAAGTACTAAGACAGATAATAGATATACCGTTATTCGCTTGTTAAGTATTCTCATTAGAAACCACCCCCTAAAAGGAACATTATTAACCTAATGATAATAAAAACACTAGCACTAATTCCTGAAAACCATTTGATCATCCTTGAAGCACTAAGGGGAGGTGTTCCTACAATCTTACCTGTCTGACCATTCATGGCGAAAATATGTT
>CAZAKD010000290.1:0-2286 GCA_964485435.1 uncultured Lachnospiraceae bacterium | reverse complement strand
TGTGCCTTTATAGATTGATTATCAATCAATACCTCTTTATATATATAACATTTATCCTTCATGCATTTATCACGAAAAGACATCCACATATTATCAAAGGATGCCTCTAGATTATTATATTTTGAATTTTTATATGTGCTTTGAATAAATAAGTCCTCAATTATCACCGGCCACGGCATAGCTTGTAGCAATATCTGAAGCATTTGTAGCATATCAATTCCTTCTTTCATTACGTATAACATCTTACATAGTAGTTTATCTATATAAAATAAAATGTCAAGAATAATTGACATAAATTATTCTGTAGCCTTTAAGGTTTGATTAATTATATTAATCATAATATCTTTTGTCATCATACCAGGAACATATCCAACCACATTGCCTTCCTTATCAATCATAAATGTGGTTGGGAATGCTGATATACCATAATTTCGGAACACTTCTCCTGTTTCATCAAATAAGGTCGGGAATGTATATCCATTGTCATCTAAGAATTCTTTTATCGCATCTTTATCCACATCCTGATTGTTGGGAAACTCTTTACTTGATGGATTGGCAACTCCTAGAAATACCACTTCATCTTGATTTAAATTATACTCCTTGTAAAGCTCCTCTATATCTGGCATCTCCTTCTTACAAGGCGGACACCAAGTAGCCCAGAAGTTCAGGAATATAACTTTTCCTTTGTAGTCAGAAAGACTATGAACATCTCCATATTGATCTGTAAGCTTAAAATCATAAGCAGGAACTTTGTCAGTATTATGGTCAGAACCTTCAGAATTATTCTCGCCGGAGTTCTCATCATTACCTTCATCAATTGTATCTGATATCTCTTGCGAATCACTTTGTTGATTATAAGTAAAGGAATTCAAATATCCTGATATATTGTTCATCCATCCTGTAAATGTCATAATTCCCATGATAATAAGAATTATTCCACCCACTTTAATTGTATACTTCAATAGTTTCTGTTTTGATTTTAAGAAGTTTAATACCTGTGTTGTAAAAAGTCCAAGCAAAAGAAATGGAATTAAAAATCCAACGGCATAAACCAATACAAGTAGATTACCTTCTAATGAGGTTGTAGCTCCAGATGCCATGATTAATACTGAAGAAAGTGCTGGCCCTATACATGGTGTCCAAGCAAAGCTAAAGGTAAATCCCATGAGTAGTGCCATAATAGGATTCATCTTCTTCTCATCCAATTTCATATGTATCTTTCTTTCCCTTTGTAGGAATGAAAAGTCAAATATTCCAAGTTGAAATAGCCCTAATATTACAATAAGTATACCACCTATTCTAGTGAATAATAGTTTATTGTTACTAAAGAAGCTTCCTAGGGCTGTAAATGACATACCTAGTATAAAGAAGGCAAATGATATACCTAGAGCAAAGAACATGGTGTGTAAAAACACCTTTTTCCTGTCATATATAATCGTACCATCTTCGTGTACTTTCTTTCCATTGCCTGCAAGATATCCCATGTAGACTGGAATTAATGGTATCACACAAGGCGAAAAGAAGGATATTATTCCTTCTATAAAAACTAGTATAAAACTAACGCTGTTCGCAGCAACCAATCCATTAAGCATAGTTTTCCTCCAACTCTTTATAAGTTTATTTTCTTATTATATCAATTATAATATTATACTCTGTGACTTTATCACATTAATTTCGGTGTTATTTGCAAAGAAAAGGAATTCGCAATAGTATGAAAAATCGGTTGAGTTTATAGATCTCACCGATTTTTCTTATTGTTTTATGCTGTTCCACTTTCATTTTTATTTCTTTTTCTGGAACATTTCCCTCATGATTGATTATCAAGAAATTCTAATATTTTTTCGACCATTTCGTCAGCCTTATAATAGTATAAATTATGTCCACATTCATATTTTATCTGAACACAATCATTTGGTTTAGCTGCGAAATCGTCTTGAGCTTTCACCCATGCATCACTACCCTTTTCACCATTTAGATTTGTTGTAAACATAAGTACTGGTATATTGGATATATCCATACCACGTACTTTTTCTGCATTATCAAATACTAATTTACATTCATTATATACATCTTTGTTCAGTGAGTTTTGGTAATTAAGCAATCTGTTTTGTTCGTATTCTTCAATAGTAAGTCCCAAGTTGCTAACAGGATTAAATATCTCAAATCTATGTAGGCCAAAAAAACTACCAGTTTTCATTAAAGTAATATTTGCTATATTGTTATTATTCTTATCATAAGATTCTGGAACTGCCATATCAAGACCAATAATTGCAGCAATCTCATCTT
>CAZAKD010000289.1:0-2288 GCA_964485435.1 uncultured Lachnospiraceae bacterium | reverse complement strand
GGAGTATAATTATTTTATGCCATATATACTAAGAGGTGACGATTATGCCAAGGCCAATGAAATGGAGAAAAGTATGTTGCTTACCAGAGAGTAATATATTTGGGCCCCTCGATCTGGAAGCAAATAAGAAAGAGTATATCAATATGACGGTTGATGAATATGAAACCATAAGACTTATCGACCTAGAAGGTTTTACTCAAGAGGGGTGTTCAAGGAAAATGAATATTGCTCGTACCACTGTTCAGGGAATATACATTGAAGCTAGAAGAAAGTTAGCAGAATCACTAGTGAATGGTAAGGTTCTTACGATTGAAGGTGGGGAGTACAGGCTGTGCGATGGACAAGGACATGGATGTGGTCCGGGATGCAATAAAATGTAATAGCAAGCAATATAAGAATTAAGAACAGAAATTATAATCAGAAGGAGTTAATTAGTATGAGCGAAGAATGCAATCAAAGCTGTAACAGTTGTTCTCAAACCTGTTCAGAAAGAAAAGAAGAAAAAACAGATTTTACAGAGAAGTTAAATGATATGAGTAGAGTTAAGAAGGTTATTGGTATTGTAAGTGGTAAAGGAGGCGTTGGTAAGTCATTAGTTACTTCCCTGCTTGCCGTAGCTATGAATAGAAAGGGGAATCATATTGCTATTCTTGATGCAGATATTACAGGTCCATCTATCCCAAAAGCATTTGGAATTAAAGAAAAAGCTATGGGAACTGCCCAAGGAATACTTCCAGTTAAAACAAAGAGTGGAATAGATGTAATGTCGATTAACTTGCTTTTGGAAAATGATACTGACCCAGTAATTTGGAGAGGGCCCATTGTTGCTGGTACTGTAAAACAATTCTGGACTGATGTAATCTGGAATGATGTAGATTATATGTTTATAGATATGCCACCTGGTACTGGAGAGGTTCCACTTACAGTATTTCAATCCATCCCTGTTGATGGAATCGTAATAGTAACATCTCCGCAGGAATTAGTATCTATGATAGTATCTAAAGCTGTTAAGATGGCTAAGATGATGAACATTCCGATTATAGGCCTGGTAGAGAATATGTCATATTTTAAATGTCCTGATAACGGCAAGGACTATAAGATATTTGGTGAAAGCCACATAGAAGTGATAGCTAACGAATATAATCTAGAGGTGCTTGCAAAATTACCTATCAATCCAGATATTGCTGGGGCTTGTGATAAAGGAATGATAGAGAATATAGATAGTGCATGGCTTGATAGCGTATCTATACAACTAATAGAAAGACTTGAAGGCATAGAAAAGTGAGCAAACATTCAGTAATAGCAAAAGAGCTGTTCACAAAGGGATACAATTGTTCTCAGGCAGTTGTATTAGCCTTTTGTGATGAGACGGGACTAGCTCCAGAAACTTCTTTAAAGATATCCTCCTCCTTCGGTGGTGGAATGGGAAGATTAAGAGAGGTATGTGGAGCAGTCAGTGGAATGTTCATAGTGGCTGGATTGCTAGAAGGTTATTCAGATCCTTTAGATAAGCAAGCAAAAGCAAAGCATTATGAGCTTATTCAGTCATTAGCCACTAGCTTCAAAGATAAAAATAATTCTATCATCTGTAGAGAACTACTAGGTCTAACGGTCGAAAAAGAAAGTCCAGTACCTGAGAAAAGAACGGAGGCTTATTATAAAAAACGCCCCTGTGGAGAGCTTGTTGAGCAAGCAGCAATAATACTAGATGAATATATTCAAAAGATATAACTTATTATTCTGCGGCATATATATCAGTATCACAGAACCAATTGAATTCGTTGCTCCAGCTCTTTATGTTATAGACAAAGTAAAAACAGGTGATCTACTAATAATGTTCACATATTTTCTACCATATCATCACATAATATCATTGAGGTGATGATGATGAAAGAAGTAGTGGTAGAGAAACAGCAACAAAAGAAAGAATCTGAGAAATTTAACAGTGTAACCAATAAGACGAAAGTTGAAAACCAAAATCAGACCCATAATGTGAGACGAGAGGGAACGGGTCCCATCAACCAGAAGCGATAACAATACAATGGGTATCATCATTTTCTCCTAATCTGTATCCTACTTAAACATAGTTTCTACATAATTACGCATCTCATTCTCTATCACAATATCACCTCAACTTCCTAACGCAATCCATTAGATCTTCCTTAGAACTAGATTCATTAGTATGCTTCATAACATAATCCCGAGTATCAGAATCCAATGAATTCAAATACTCTTCTCTATCTTGTTGTGAAGCAGATATACCAGGAAATACAAGTGGATAAAGTGCT
>CAZAKD010000288.1:0-2294 GCA_964485435.1 uncultured Lachnospiraceae bacterium | reverse complement strand
ATTGGATGAGCTTTATCCAAGAAGCACGTTGTTGTACATCTTCCTCTGATATAATCTTATTTTCATGATAGAATTTATTAAATGCATTTGCCAATTCATATACATATTGACAGATTCGATTCGGTGCTTTTTCTTCGTATGCGGAGTAAATAGTATCAATATATTTACTTAATTCAAGCATTAATCCAGTTTCACTTTCACTAGCTGCTGGTTTAATTGTATCAGGTGTAATCCCATTTGGTAATTCTGAATATTTCTTTAAAATTGATTTAATACGAACAATTGTGTAAAGAATATATGGTCCTGTATTACCTTCAAATGATATAAAACGTTCCGTGTCAAATACATAATCTTTTGATACTTGATTTGACAAATCACCATATTTAATGGCAGCAAGTCCAACTTTCTTCGCAATAACTTTAGCTTCTTCTTCTGGTATATCTCTATTATCCATAACCATCTTATATACTTCTTCGTATACCAATGAGATAAGGTTCTCAAGACGCATAACACCACCATCTCTTGTCTTAAATGGTTTTCCATCTTTACCATTCATTGTTCCAAAGCCTAGAAATGATAATTCCACTTCAGGTCTAACAAGAGCTGTTTTTTTAGCAGCACGAAATACTTGGGTAAAATATAATTCCTGCCTTTTATCTACAACATAATAAATTGCATCTGGTTGAAATAGTTTCTCTCGTTCTACAATTGTAGCAAGATCGGTAGTATTATATAAAGTTGCTCCATCTGATTTTAGAATCATGCATGGTGGCATTTCTTTTGTATCTGTATCCTCTATTACATCTACAACCAATGCACCTTCACTGATTCTTGCATGTCCACTATCTTTAAGATATTGAACCATATCAGGAATATAGCTTTGAGCATCACTTTCTTTTTTCCATAGATCAAATTCAACATTTAGATTCACATAATTCTTTTTCAAGTCTGTAATAGATACATTTAATATATGATTCCATAAAGCAGTATACCCTCTATGTCCATTTTGTAATAAAAATGTAGCATTCTTAGCCTCTTCTTTATACTCAGGATGTGATTTAGAATACTCATTTGCGGCAGGATAGATTTCTTCTAATTCAGACATAGTAAATGGTGCTTCTGTAGGATATTCACCACTATACTCCTCATTAAAATATACTAATTCAGGTTTACGTTTCTTTAGTTCTGTTATAATAAGCCCCATCTGAAGGCCCCAATCACCTAAATGAACGTCACCAATGACCTTATGTCCAAGATATCTTGCAGTTCTTTTAATACTCTCTCCAATAATCGCTGAACGCAAATGTCCAACATGTAGAGGTTTTGCAACATTTGGTCCACCGTAATCGATTACGATTGTTTTAGGATTCTCATTTTTCTCACAACCGAAATTATCTGCTTCTACCATATCATTTACATAGGAAGCAATATATTCTCCCTTAAGCTTCATATTAATAAATCCTGGCATTACAGCAATAATTTCTTCAAATGTATCGCTTCCACCAAGAATCTCTACTACCGCATTTGCTATATTTATAGGCGCCATTTTATAAGCTTTGGCAGCCGCTAATGCCCCGTTACATTGATACTGACATAAATCAGGTCTATTTGACAAAGTAACATTACCATACTTTTCATCATATCCACATTCAACAAATGCTTTTTTAACTTCACCTGATATCATATCTAATAATTTCTTCATTATAAAAACACGTCCTTTCTCCCTTAAAATGGAGCTGTCATTTTAATTTAACATACTAATTCCACATTTTATTAATTATATAAGTTATAAATATGCTTGTCAATGTTTTTGCTGACTCTTGACTAAGGGACGGAAGGATGTCACGAGTATATATTTCAAATCGGAGCCGCTTTCGCTTAGTTGCACTTCGTAGTGGTACGTAAGGCTCTAAAAGACAGAGCCAAAGTACCAACGAGTGCAAAAACTCCTATTCTGAAATATATACTCGTGTCATCCTTCCTGTTTATTGGAAAGTGTCGTAGAAGTAGTAATTATATCGGGTAAGATAATAGAGTTAATATTTGTCGATATAATTTCTTGGCTTGAGATTAATGTTTTTACTTTACTTTATAGTAAGGCATGGTGTCTATTAATCTTTGGGGTGCTTATTATAAGTTAATATAAATGTGATTTCGGTTTAAAGCCGGATTTTCATTGACTGGACTACTCACACTGCCTTCTGATTCTTCATCATCTACTATTTCTAACGTACTTATCTTTTCAAAATCAAAGGAACCTCGTGTTTTTTCAAAATAATACTCACATCTAAGTT
>CAZAKD010000287.1:0-2316 GCA_964485435.1 uncultured Lachnospiraceae bacterium | reverse complement strand
TATCTCTAGTACTTTACAACGACGTTTTTCTCCACTTGCTAGTTCAATCTCACCCAGTTCATTATAGGTGACATCTTCTACTCCTTGTACTAACATTAGAGGACCAGCAACCTCCTGAATGGTTCTATATTCTTTTGGCATTAAGAGTCCTCCTTCTGTGATAATTCATCTATCTCACGGTGTAATGTCTCAATAATATTGTGATATTCATCTTCAATTTTATCAATCGCTATATATTTAAAACGGCCAATTCTTTCACGAACAGGTAACTTAACTAATTCTTCAATATTAATTCCTTTTTCTAAAGCTTCTAAAGATAAATCATAATATTGAAGCATAAGTTCCATCATTTGATGTTGTTTACTAAGTTCCGTGTAAGTATCTACCTCATGAAATGCATCCTGGTGCAAGAAATCTTCACGTACAGATCTTGCTGCTTCTAATTTCAAACGATCAGGTGGTGATAGAGCGTCCATACCTACCAATTTAACAATCTCATCAAGTTCTGCTTCTTCTTGTAATAATAACATGATACGAGAACGATCATTCATCCATTCTTCATCAACTTTATTATTAAACCATTGACCCATGTTATCAACATATAGCGAATAGCTTGAAAGCCAATTGATTGCTGGGAAATGACGGCGATAAGCTAAGTTCGCATCAAGTCCCCAGAACACTTTTACAATACGTAGCGTTGCCTGGGATACTGGTTCGGATATATCTCCACCTGGAGGTGATACCGCTCCAATAACAGATAATGCTCCCTCTCTACCATCTTTACCTAAGGATATAACTCTTCCTGCACGCTCATAAAATTGTGCCAAACGGCTACCTAGATATGCTGGGTAGCCTTCTTCACCTGGCATCTCTTCTAAACGTCCTGACATCTCACGAAGTGCCTCTGCCCATCGTGAAGTTGAGTCAGCCATTAATGCAACTGAATATCCCATATCTCGGAAATATTCTGCTATTGTAATACCTACATATATTGATGCTTCACGAGCAGCAACTGGCATATCTGAAGTATTCGCTATTAATACTGTTCTCTCCATCAAAGAATAACCTGTCTTTGGATCTTTTAGTTCTGGGAACTCATTTAATACGTCTGTCATCTCATTGCCACGTTCTCCACAACCAATATAGACAATAATATCTGCTTCTGCCCATTTTGCTAACTGATGTTGCACAACTGTTTTACCGCTTCCAAACGGTCCCGGAACTGCTGCTACTCCACCTTTTGCTATAGGAAAAAGTGTATCTATTACACGTTGTCCTGTTACAAGTGGCATGTCAGGAGATAATTTCTCTTTATAAGGTCTGCCGACACGTACTGGCCATTTTTGCATTAAAGTAATATTAACTTTTGTTCCATCTTCCTGAGTAACTACAGCAACTGTATCATCTAGAGTATATTCTCCTTCTGATATAGCCGATATTGTTCCTTTAATTCCATTCGGTATCATAATACGGTGATTTACAATAGGTGTTTCTGTTACCTCACCAATGATATCCCCACCTTCAACTTCCTTGCCTGCATCCACACTCGGAATAAACTTCCACTTGGAATCTCTTTTTAATGCAGGAATCTCTACACCTCTTACAAGAAGATTGCCAGTTGCATTCATAATATCTTCAAGTGGACGTTGGATTCCATCGAATATACTTCCAATCAGTCCCGGTCCAAGTTCAACGCTTAGTGGAACTCCTGTTGATTCTACAGGTTCTCCAGGACCAAGACCTGAAGTCTCTTCATATACCTGAATAGAAGCTTGCTCTCCATGAATCTCAATTATTTCACCTATTAGTCGTTGCTCACTAACGCGAACTACGTCAAACATGTTAGCATCTCGCATACCTTCTGCGATTACTAAAGGCCCGGCAACCTTTTTTATAGTTCCTTTGCTCATTCTTTTTTCACCTGCTTCTTTCGTTGTCGCTATTAAATATAATATCTGAGCCAACTGCTTGCTCTACTGACTTTTTAACGTTCAAAATACCCATACCTGTATTCCCTTTAACACCCGGAATCGGAATAATTGCTGGCAATCTTTCGTTTCGATAAGAATCTATTTGGGATTCCAATAATGCTTGTAGAGCTTCTGTTATATATATCACAGCATATTGACTCTCTGCAAGCTTCTTTAACAACTTGGCCGCTTCATCCGGATCACTTACTGGATATATATCTAGACCTAATGTAGCAAACCCATAGATACTATCTCTATCACCCATTACTGCTATCTTATACATAAGTCTCCCTCAGCCTTTCCCGGATAGAATTCTCTGAAAGATCATTTAACTTTCCTGAGAGGA
>CAZAKD010000286.1:0-2343 GCA_964485435.1 uncultured Lachnospiraceae bacterium | reverse complement strand
AGTCTAGCGCGTATGCCAATTCCGCCACAACTGCAAATATTCATTCTACTAGTAATACTATGTTTTTTCTATTAAAATATTACCTTGCGAACGAAGTATATTATATCAAGATTTTGCAAATAAATCAATACATATTGATAAATAAACTTATCCATTATTATAATTTTGTTATAACCAACACACTCAAAGTTTACGACTATATGCGAGGAGGTATATTATGAGGATTGGAATGATTGGAATAGGCGACATTGCTCAGAAAGCTTATTTACCGGTTATGACTATGAAGAAAGATGTAGATATTGTGTTGTGCTCAAGAAATGAAGGTAATCTAATAAGTCTTAAGAGAATGTATAAAGGGATTGAGTATATAACCGATATGAAAGAGCTAATTAATAGGGGGATAGATGCAGCTTTGGTCCATGCTGCAACTTCTGCTCACTACAAGATATGCAAGGAATTACTTGAACATGGAGTTCATGTATATGTGGATAAGCCCGTATCATATCATATTAAGGAAGTGAGAGAACTCTATCAATTAGCGAGAGATAAAGATCTAATCTTGCGTGTTGGATTCAATAGACGGGAAGCACCTATGGTAAAAGCTCTTAAGAAACTACAGAAGCCAAGCAATATAATCTATCAAAAAAACAGAGTGAATCTTCCTGCTAATCCAAGAGAGTATATCTATGATGATTTTATACATGTAGTGGATTCGGTGAGATATCTCTTAGGAGATGATGTGTTAGACTACCGAGTAAATTATAAGATAGAAGAAGGACTACTATATTCGGTAACACTTACACTAGTTAGTCAACACGGTATTGCTATTGGAATTATGAATAGAGAATCTGGGAAGACAGAAGAAAAAATTGAATATATCTGTTCTGGTGAAAAAAGAATGATTGAGGATCTAAATAATCTAACAATATATAGGGATGGTAATGAGATAAGAGAAAAACATGGTGATTGGGAGAGTGTACTCTATCGGAGGGGTTTTAATCAAATCACAGATAAGTTTATAAAAGATGTGAATGAGATAGGAAAGTTTATAGAGATGGATGAAGACAGCCTAAAGACGCATGAATTATGCGAGAAAATTGTAACATCTATAAGATAAAATGTAAAGCTGAGAAAGTGATTTTACTATAAAAAGTTCGGAGGGAAATTATGAAAGTATTAGTAACAGGTGGAGTAGGTTATATTGGAAGCCACACATGTGTGGAATTGTTAAATCTTGGTTATGAAGTTGTGGTGTTAGATAATTTATCTAATTCTAATGAAGAGTCTTTAAACCGCGTAAAAAACATTACAGGAAAAGGGTTAACTTTTTACCAGGCAGATTTATTGGATAGACATGCAATCAATGAGATATTTGAAAAAGAGACGATTGGTTCGGTTATTCACTTTGCTGGTTTAAAAGCAGTGGGGGAATCAGTGAAAAAACCTTTAGAATATTATCATAATAATATTACTGGCACATTAAATCTATGTGATGTAATGCGTAAGCATAATGTGAAGAATATAGTATTTAGCTCTTCAGCTACAGTATATGGTACACCAAAAACAGTACCAATCAAGGAAGACTTTCCGCTATCTACGACTAATCCATATGGTTCAACAAAACTGATGTTAGAACAGATATTAACAGATCTTAATATCTCAGATCCTACATGGAACGTAATTCTTCTACGTTACTTTAATCCAATTGGTGCTCATGAAAGTGGAACCATTGGTGAGGATCCAAAGGGAATTCCTAATAACTTGGTTCCATATATTACACAGGTTGCAGTTGGTAAATTAGAATGTTTAAGTGTATATGGAGATGATTACGATACAGTGGATGGTACCGGAGTTCGTGATTATATTCATGTTGTAGACTTAGCACTTGGCCATGTAAAAGCAATTGAGAAATTAAAAGAAAATAAAGGTGTTTTAGTATATAATCTGGGAACTGGAAAAGGCTATAGTGTATTAGAGATGGTAAAAAGTTTTGAAAAGGCAAGTGGAAAAAAGATAAAATATGAGATTAAGGCAAGGCGTGCTGGTGACATTGCTACTTGCTATGCAGATGTAACGAAGGCTAAAATAGAATTAGATTGGGAAGCAACGAGGGGATTGGAGCAGATGTGTGAAGATTCCTGGAGATGGCAGAAGAATAACCCAAATGGTTACGAGAAATAAAGGAATAAGATAAATGAGCAGTGTATTAGTGGTTTTAGAACCGCTGAGACACTGCTTATTTTTTGAAAGTAATTCCACCGACTCAATCAGAACAAATGTTCTAAAAACTCTTGCTTTGTACTAATAGTTATGATAAAATAAAACAAACAAATGTTCTGAAAA
>CAZAKD010000285.1:310-2389 GCA_964485435.1 uncultured Lachnospiraceae bacterium | reverse complement strand
GTGTGGCCTTTTACATACTAGGGACGGAATGATGACCTGAGTAAATGTTTCTGAAGAGGAGACGCTCTCGCTTAGTTGTACTTCGTAGTGGTACGTAAGGCTCTAAAGGACAGAGCCTAAGTGCCAACGAGTACAAAAACTCCTTTTCAGAAACATTTATTCAGGTCATTATTCCTGTTTAATGCAGGGCTATGTAAAAGAAATGGGTTGTGGGGTTGAATGTGGGTGTGGTTTGAAGTACAATATATGGAACTATAATTTGATGGAAGGGATAATTGGTATGCAAGATAAAGAGAGATTTGTGGCAGTTTTGAATGATGTTTTGGATAAAGCTAATAGAAATGATAAGAAGATTACGGTGGAAGAGATTAGAGAGGCTTTTGCTTTTGTTGGGGATGAGTTAGGGGAGGAGCAGTTTGATGCGATATATGGATATTTAGTGGAGAATAAGGTTCGGGTTCAGAATTATATTCCGGGAAAAAAAGGGCAGGATTCTTTTGATGAGGAAGATAGGGAGGAATCTGCTTATTTAGCTATGTATTTGGAGGAGTTGGAGGATATTGAGGAATGTGATGATTCGGAGATAGGGGAACTTTATAAGGATATGAAAGGTGGAGTTGAAGGGGCGAGTGTTAGATTGATAGAGGGGTTTCTTCATAGGATTGTTGGGATTGCTAAGGAATATAAGGGTAAAGGGATTGGGTTAGAGGATTTGATTCAAGAGGGTAATATAGGGCTTATGAATGGTGTTATGTCTCTTTGTGAGGTGGATCATAAGGAGCCGAAGGTATATATTGAAGAAGAGGTACGTCGTAGTATCATGGCTGCCATTGAACAACTACATTATGAGAAGAATATTGAGCAGGAAGCTGTTATTAAAGTGAATAGGTTAAGTAAAATGGCTAAAGAATTAGAAGAGGAACTAGGAAGACATCCAGAGGTTTCTGAAGTGGCGAGTCGTATGGGTGTTAGTGAGGAAGAAGTGAAAGATATTATGAGATTATCAAAGGAATCACTTACAAAAAAAGATGGACATAATCATTCATAGTTCAAAGAGGAAAGGGCGGCTAGCTTAACGATTATAATCGTTAAGCTGGCCGCCCCTTTTCTTTATGGATAAGAATAATAGATATTGTTATTTCGGTTACTTTCTTGGTTGCCGGAGTTTTCAGAATTTCCAGAATTACCGGAGTTACCAGAGTTTCCTGAGTTGTTTCCTGAGTTATTGTTATTGTTGTTTTCAGGAGGAAGCTGTGTTTCGTTTTCAGGAGGGATGTTTGGTATCTGTATGATGGGATCTGTAGGAAGATAAATATCTTCGTCTATTGGATCGTTTATCTCGTAGGAAGTATGAATATTGCATAGAGATTCTTCCAATCCTTTTGGAAGTAGATATGGAGTATCAGCAGTTTTACCTGTCTCTTCCTTTATCATATATACAATCTCTTTCACGCTATCTAAAGGACAATATTCAGATGCGAGTTTATGGGAATCTTCACATACGGTTAATTTAATGTGAACATCACACTTTTCAGTTGGTACGGTGCCTTTTGCAAAGTATTCAGTTCTAACCGTGGAACCTCCTTGTGCGTGGTCACATACTCCTTCAACTGCAAGTTTACCTGATTTGGTACATACCTTCGCAGATGTAACGGAACTTGGCATCTTAAATGATTGGGTTTTTAGATCTTTATGAATACGTTCCATAATATTTCGCCAAAAATCCTTTGCAAAGCCTGTACTTCCAAGGTCACCGTTGTTATCATAACCTGTCCAGATTGAAGCAGTATAATATGGAGTGTATCCTGTAAACCAAGCATCGTTATCTCGTGTTGTAGTTCCTGTTTTTCCTGAGATAGGCATACTAATCTTGGTAAAACGTAGTCTACTACCTGTACCTTTTTTTACAACGTCTTCCATAGCATTTGTTAAGAGCCATGCTGTAGAGTCTTTCATTACTTGTTTTGACTCTGCATTATTCTCAAGAAGAACTCTTCCGTCATGATCTATAATCTTGGAATAGAAGGAAGGCTTTATATATGCTCCATTATTAGCTATAGCAGCAAATGCAGCTGTTAT
>CAZAKD010000285.1:0-300 GCA_964485435.1 uncultured Lachnospiraceae bacterium | reverse complement strand
GGTTGGTGATACCATCTGTAAGTCCACCAAGAGCCATCGGTAGATTAATATCTGAATGCACTTGGCCATTCTCATCTGTTCTGCTATCTACTATAGTGGTAAAACCAAGCTTTAATAAGTAATCATATGCCAATTGTGGAGTAACATCAGCTAAAGTTTTTACAGACACAATGTTCATAGATTGAGTAATAGCCTGTCTTAATGTGCTATATCCATTGTATTTACTATTCCAATTGTGAACTTTCACACCATTAGGATATGTATATGGTGCATCATCTTGTACAGAGGATAGGGTCATTC
>CAZAKD010000284.1:0-2392 GCA_964485435.1 uncultured Lachnospiraceae bacterium | reverse complement strand
GATTTTAATTATGAGGTATCAAGAAGCTTGGCTGCCTGTGAAGGCGCAATTCTAGTAGTAGATGCAGCGCAAGGAATTGAAGCACAGACTCTAGCCAACGTCTACTTAGCGATTGATCATAACTTGGACATTCTTCCGGTTATTAATAAGATTGACCTTCCAAGTGCAGATCCTGATAGAGTAAAAGCTGAAATTGAAGACGTTATTGGCTTAGATGCATCAGATGCACCACTTATCTCTGCAAAACAAGGACTTAATATTGAAGAAGTACTAGAACAGATTGTAACCAAGCTACCACCGCCTCAGGGCGATGCAAAAGCTCCATTACAAGCTTTGATTTTTGACTCTATATATGATTCTTATAAGGGTGTAATTATATTCTGTAGAATCATGGAAGGCTCTGTTAAAAAGGGAAGTACAATTAAAATGATGGCAACAGGTGCTACTGCCGAAGTTGTTGAATTGGGGGTATTCGGTGCTGGTCAATATATACCAGTAGAAGAACTCTCTGCCGGAATGGTTGGTTATATTACGGCGAGTCTAAAGAATGTAAAAGATACTAATGTTGGGGATACCGTTACAGATGCTAAGAATCCTTGTAAAGAGGCACTACCAGGTTACAAGAAGGTTAATCCAATGGTATATTGTGGAATGTACCCTGCAGATGGTTCAAAATATCCAGACTTAAGAGATGCACTAGAGAAACTACAATTGAATGATGCAGCATTACAATTTGAAGCAGAAACATCTCTCGCATTGGGATTTGGTTTTCGTTGTGGATTTCTAGGACTTCTACATCTTGAGATCATCCAAGAGCGCCTGGAAAGAGAATACAATCTAGATATTGTAACGACAGCACCTGGTGTCGTATATAAAGTGCATAAGACAGATGGGCAAGTGATTGACGTAACGAATCCATCCAATCTACCTGATCCATCAGAGATCGATTATATGGAAGAACCAATTGTAACAGCAGAGATTATGGTTACTACTGAGTTCGTAGGAACGATTATGACTCTTTGCCAAGAGCGACGTGGTGTATATCTTGGTATGGAATATATGGAAGCAACAAGAGCTCTACTAAAATATGAACTACCTCTCAATGAGATTATATATGACTTCTTTGATGCATTGAAATCAAGATCTAAAGGCTATGCTTCTTTTGATTATGAATTAAAGGGATATGAACAATCTATACTTGTAAAACTAGATATATTAATTAACAGAGAAGAAGTGGATGCCCTTTCATTTATCGTACATTCTGAAAGTGCTTATGAGCGCGGCAGAAAGATGTGTGAAAAGTTAAAGGATGAGATACCAAGGCATTTATTCGAGGTTCCAATTCAAGCTGCAATTGGAGGCAAAATAATCGCAAGAGAAACTGTCAAAGCCATGAGAAAAGATGTTCTTGCAAAATGTTATGGTGGTGACATCTCCCGTAAGAGAAAACTTTTAGAGAAACAAAAAGAAGGTAAAAAGAGAATGCGCCAGATTGGTAATGTTGAGATACCACAGAAAGCATTTATGTCTGTATTAAAACTCGATGAAGAATAGTTCAAAGAGAAGAGGCTTTCATAATGAATGAAATAAATAATAATAAAGATATTAAAATAAATAATGAGAAAAAACAACTAGGGATATATATACATATCCCTTTTTGCGTGAAAAAATGTGACTATTGCGATTTTTTATCTGGCCCTGCAACAACAGAAACACAAAAAAGATATGTAGATGCTTTAATAGAAGAGATTGGAAGCTATAAGAATGCATATAAGGATTATGAAGTGGCAACTATCTTTATTGGTGGAGGCACTCCATCCATATTAGAAGAAAATGATATTGTTAGAATAATGGATGCATTATATAAGAACTTCTCAATCTACAACCAAGATCATATGGAGATCACAATTGAATGTAATCCAGGAACAATTACCAAAGATAAATTACTAGCCTATAAAGAAGCAAAAATAAACCGAATAAGCTTTGGATTACAATCCACCAATAATCATGAATTAGCCATACTAGGAAGAATTCACACCTATGAAGAATTCTATGACAATTACCAATTAGCTAGGGAATTAGGCTTCCATAATATAAATGTAGACCTAATGTCAGCTCTACCTGGACAAGACCTACAAGAATGGGAAACCACACTAAACCGAATCGTCTCATTACAACCAGAACATATATCAGCTTACAGTCTAATTATTGAAGAAGGAACTCCTTATTATAGTATGTATGGAGAGCAAAAAAAGAATTATAATAGTAGAAACTCAAACCCTCATTATGCGTTACCAGATGAAGATACCGAAAGAAAAATATATAAAACAACTCAACAAATCTTAGAGGGTAATGATTACCATTCATATGAAATATCCAACTATTCAAAAAT
>CAZAKD010000283.1:0-2393 GCA_964485435.1 uncultured Lachnospiraceae bacterium | reverse complement strand
CACGTGTCATCGTTCCTGATTACTGTCTAGTTTGTGAATAGTAACTATGAATTATTACATTTTAGTGCAACCTTTTTCAATTATCAATAGTATTCCTATTGTAATAGATATTATTAATATGTTATTCTCAACATAAAGTTATTATTAGGAGGAAAAATAATGAAAAAACAAATAAGCATGCTTTTATGTACTACTTTATTATGGAGTTCCATCTCTTTAGATGTAAGCGCAAATTATAGGGATGTATCTACTCAAGTTATACCAATCTCGGCGGCCATAGATAATACTTCTACAGAAACTAATTCCGATCATCTTAAAAAGATTACAAACAAGGTCAAGAAAAAGATTACCATACCAGCTTCTTTATCAAACTTCGAGTATCAATATTATAAGGGAAACAGTAGTAGTGATGGAACTTGGAATCTATCTTGGTCCAATGACAAACGTAGTGAAACCCTCTTTGTTGCCTGTGATGAGTCTGGTAATATCTCCAGTTATTATCATTATTCTGATACATCTTACAAGCAAACAAAACCAGTATATCTCAGAGAAGAACTACAAACAAAGGCTGATGAATTTATTAAAAAGTTAGTTCCTTCTATTTATAAGAATCTCGAAAGTGTATCATTATCTTCTAATGATTCTTATTCTGGTCAATATACTTATTCTTATAGGCGTGTTCATAATGGGATACCAATGCCAGATAACAATGTAACCATTTCTATTAATTACGAAACTGCTACTGTCCAATCTGCTTCTGTAAGTTGGCTCTATAACCTAACTATCCCATTAGAAAAAGCTAAACTTACAAAAGATGATGCTACTAATAAGATAAAAGAACAATTAAATATGAAACTTGCTTATAAAACTTCATATATAGAGCAAAAGGATGGTAGTTATAAAACAAAAGCATACCTTGTATATGAGCCAGATAACAGCTATATCTCAGTAGACGCCATTACAGGCGAAGTATACCTTAACAAAGAAAAGTGGATAGAAAGTACTTCCAAAGGGAAGGAAGAAAGTTCCTCAAATTCAGGTGCTGCTATGGATTCTGCTTCCGAAGGAAACTTAACTGAGAAAGAGATTGCAAGTATTGAAGAGTTGAATTCTCTAATAAGCAAAGATACTGCAATATCAAAGATTAAAGATGAGAAATCTTTACTTATATCTGAATATGCTAGCTCTATCACTGCTAACTTAGTTCAATCTTATAAAAACAATGAAAAAGATAAGCATTATATATGGAATATTCATTTTAATGACCCACGTCCTGTAAAAGATGGCGAAGACAATTATCGTGGATATGCATCTGCATCAGTTGATGCCAAAACTGGAAAAATCCTATCTTTCTATGGAAGTGTACCTAATCATTATAATGATGCAAAGAAGACTTGGGATAATGTTACAGTAAAATATGATAAAAAACAGAGTCAAACTATACTAGAAAACTTCTTAAGATCACAAATCTCTTCCTATTATAGTAATTCTGTATTATCATACAGTAATGATGACTATATTATCACCTATAAAGATACCACTCCTATCTATGGTGGATATTCCTATCGCTACGACCGTGTATATAATAACATTCCTTATGCTGATAATAGAATCAGTGGTAGCGTAGATGGAGTAACAGGCAAGATTTATAGTTTCCACTATAACTGGGATGAGAAGATTGAATTTCAAGCATCAAAAGGTGCTATGAATGAATTAGAAGCCCTTAATTCCTATCTAGATAAGGATGGCTATGAACTCATCTACGAGATAAGTCCAACTCACTCTCTAAAGAATGAGAGCTACTCTACAAAGCCAACGATTCGCCTAGTATATTATCCAAACATATATCCAGCTAGTATCTCCCCATTCACAGGAGAACAGATTGATTGGAACGGAGACATCTTTAAAAAGACTCCATCTTATGTATATACAGATATTAAATCTAGTAAATATGAAAAATCCATCCTTCTATTAAGCAATCTGGGTGTTGGATTTGAAGGAACAAAATTTCAACCAAGTAAAAAGATTACAACAAAAGAGTTTATCTCATTATTAGATCAACTTCATTATAATACTGACGAACTGAACTTAAAATCTAGCAAGACTATAACACGTACAGATGCTGTAAAATCATTGATAACTCTTGCCGGACTAAAAACAGTTGCAGAGATACCAAATATCTACACAACCAACTTCTCGGATAAAAAAGATATACCTAAAAAAGATCTTGGTTATGTTGCTCTTGCGAAAGGGCTTGGTATAATCTCAGGAACGAAGTTCAGCCCAAAAACTACTCTTACAAGAGGAGAAGCTGCACAATATATCATTCAATTTCTAAATACGGATACAAAATAAAACCAAAGAAGGTGCACAAAAGTCGAAATTGACTTTTG
>CAZAKD010000282.1:0-2402 GCA_964485435.1 uncultured Lachnospiraceae bacterium | reverse complement strand
TATTTTAGATACTAATTCATAAAAATACCTTCTCCAAAAAAGGACAGCAGATCGGATGGCTGTCCTTTTTTATTTTATTATTAGGGTTGTATTTTTATGAATTAGTATCTAAAATAGCTATATGAAAATTATTTTTATACAAGAAAGAGAGATTAAGGAAACCCATGAATATGAATCAATTATCTAAGATGGCTAAAATGCATATCTTTATGGAATATACACGACCAATGTTAGATCTGAAGGCACTTTTTTGTGACGGTACGAAAGAATATCGAATTCCTAATGAACCAGATAAGTACGACCAAGTTACTCTTAGATTTCGAACAGGTAGAGGAAATGTAGACAAGGTGAATATCGTAGTTAATAGTGTGAAATATGATATGAAAAAGGAATCTACAGATAAGCTGTTTGATTATTATAGTTATTCTATACAATTAGGAGAAGAGCTGGTGTCTTATTATTTTGAGATTATATCTGGAACAGTCATATGCTATTATCACCAGAAAGGTTCCTCAAAAGACATACAGGAACAATATAGTTATATGATTATGCCAGGATTCCATACGCCTGCCTGGGCAAAAGGTGCTGTCTTTTATCAAATCTTTGTAGATCGTTTCTATAACGGTAATCCTGATAATGATGTTCTAGAGAGGGAATATTCTTATATAGGAGAGCATGTAACAAAAGTCAGCGACTGGAATAAGTATCCTGCATCCATGGGAGTGCGTGAATTCTATGGAGGAGATCTACAAGGAGTGATTGAAAAATTAGATTATCTATCAGATCTAGGTATCGATGCGATCTATTTTAATCCCCTTTTTGTATCTCCATCTAATCATAAATATGACATTCAAGATTATGACTATATTGATCCTCATTTTGGAGTTATTCTAAAAGAAGAAGGTAAGGTATTAGAAGAAGATCAAAAATCTAATAAAGATGCTTCCCTCTATATAAGCAGAGTGACTTCGAAAAAGAACTTAGAAGCAAGTAATGAATTATTCATACACTTAGTTGAAGAGGCTCATAAAAGAGGAATTAAAGTGATATTAGATGGTGTATTTAATCATTGTGGATCCTTTAATAAATGGCTGGATAAGGAAAGAATCTATGAGAATGAGAAAGAGTATGAAAAAGGGGCTTATATTGACTCTAATAGCCCTTATAGAAGCTTCTTTCGCTTTAAGGGGAAACAATGGCCTTATAACGAGAGATACGACGGTTGGTGGGGGCATGATACTCTCCCTAAGTTAAATTATGAAGAATCTCCGAAACTATTTGAATATATTATGGATATTGCAAGAAAGTGGGTGTCCCCTCCTTATAATGCGGATGGTTGGAGATTAGATGTGGCAGCTGATCTAGGGCAAACAATTGAATATAATCACATGTTCTGGAAAGAGTTTCGTCGCAATGTAAAAGAAGCCAATCCAGATGCAATTATTCTTGCTGAGCATTACGGTAATTCAAGCTCCTGGTTAAAAGGAGATGAGTGGGATACTGTTATGAACTATGATGCGTTTATGGAGCCTATTACCTGGTTTCTTACAGGAGTTGAAAAGCATAGCGATGAATTCCGGGGGGATCAGCTTAATAATTCAGACAATTTTATTAATTCCATGGTACATCATATGACAAATATGAATTATCAGTCCCTAGAAGTGGCTATGAATGAACTATCGAATCATGATCATTCTAGATTCCTTACTAGAACCAATCATATGCAAGGACGCACTAGTAATCTGGGGCCAAAAGCAGCGGAAGAGAATATTAATATGGGAATCTTTCGAGAAGCGGTAGTGATGCAGATGACTTGGCCAGGAGCACCAACCATATATTATGGAGATGAGGCAGGAGTGTGTGGATGGACAGATCCTGACAATCGTAGAACTTATCCTTGGGGTCAAGAGGACACTGAGCTTATTGAATTCCATAAAGAATTAATTCGTCTTCGTAACCGTTATGAAACATTAAAAACAGGTTCTTTAAAATTCTTAGGCAATCAATTGGGCTATGTAAGTTATGGTCGCTTTGATCAACAAGATCAGTTCGTAGTTGCTGTGAATAATAATCGGACACCGATTACCGCTAATATACCTGTATGGGAGATAGGTGTCTTGGAGAGCGATAAGGTAGAAGAGATGTTCCGAAGTGATGAGCATGGATATTATATGAATCAAAAGATGTATCCAGTGAAAAATGGTGGAATTACAATTACTTTAGAGCCCTTCGAAGCAATTATCTTAAAAAATACAAAAGAGATTTAAGAAAATTCAATATTTTCCTTGAAATCTTTGAAAAAGGTGTTATAATAGTATCTTGTTAAGGCAAATTGGATGGGTTCCCGAGTGGCCAAAGGGGGCAGACTGTAAATCTGTTAGCGACGCTTTCGAAGGTTCGAA
>CAZAKD010000281.1:1650-2423 GCA_964485435.1 uncultured Lachnospiraceae bacterium | reverse complement strand
TGTGAAAGGAGTAGAAGATATGTTAAATAAGAAATCAGTAGATGATATTAATGCAAAAGGAAAAAGAGTGTTGGTGCGTTGTGATTTTAATGTCCCATTACAAGAAGGTAAGATCACAGATGAGAATCGTCTTGTAGCTGCTCTTCCAACGATTCAAAAGTTAATTAAAGACGGGGCAAAAGTAATTCTTTGTTCTCATTTAGGAAAACCAAAAGGAGAACCAAAACCTGAACTATCTCTAGCACCAGTAGCAGTACGCTTGGCTGAATTACTTGGACAACCAGTAACATTTGCCGCTGATGATAATGTAGTTGGAGATAAAGCAAAAGCAGCTGTAGGAGCTATGAACGATGGTGATGTAGTGCTTCTAGAGAACACTCGTTATAGAGTAGAAGAAACAAAGAATGTAGATACTTTTAGCAAAGAGCTTGCATCGTTAGCGGATATATTTGTAAATGACGCATTTGGTACAGCTCATAGAGCACATTGCTCTAACGTAGGTGTTACACAATACGTTGATACAGCAGTAGTTGGATATTTAATGCAACAAGAGATTGATTTCCTAGGTAATGCAGTTAATAATCCTAAGAGACCATTTGTTGCTATATTAGGTGGAGCAAAAGTATCAAGTAAAATATCTGTAATCAACAATTTACTTGACAAAGTGGATACTCTTATCATAGGTGGTGGGATGGCATTCACATTTATGAAAGCTTTAGGAGAAGAAGTAGGTAATTCACTATTAGAAGAAGATTATCTTGATTACTCATTAG
>CAZAKD010000281.1:319-1640 GCA_964485435.1 uncultured Lachnospiraceae bacterium | reverse complement strand
CAGAAGAAAAAGGCGTTAAGTTACTTATTCCAATTGATATTATAGCTGCTGATGCTTTCTCTAATGATGCTAACTTTAAGACTGTAGGCCGTGGAGAGATGGAAGCAGGATGGTTAGGATTAGATATTGGTGAAAAGACTTGTAAATTATATGCAGATGCTATCAAAGATGCAAAAACAGTAGTATGGAATGGACCAATGGGTGCATTTGAGATGTCTAACTTTGCGGGTGGAACTGTTGCAGTAGCAAAAGCTCTTGCTGAGATTGATGCAACTACAATTATTGGTGGTGGTGATTCTGCAGCTGCAGTGAATCAACTAGGATTTGGAGATAAGATGTCTCATATTTCAACAGGTGGTGGAGCTTCTCTAGAATTCTTAGAAGGCAAGGAACTTCCTGGAGTTGCAGCAGCTAACGATAAATAATAGATATTAACATGTAATTAAAGGAGATATAATATGCGTAGAAAAATTATTGCTGGTAACTGGAAGATGAATAAGACTCCAAGTGAAACAGTACAATTAATAAATGAATTAAAACCTCTTGTAGCATCAGATGATGTTGACGTAGTTTTCTGTGTTCCTGCAATATCTTTAACGATAGCGAAAGAAGTAGCAAAAGGTACAAATATTGAGATAGGTGCTGAGAATATGCACTTTGAAGAAAATGGTGCTTTTACAGGTGAAATCGCTCCTAATATGTTAACAGATATCGGAATAAAATATGTAATTATAGGTCATTCTGAAAGAAGAGAATATTTTGCAGAAACAGATGAAACCGTTAATAAAAAGGTAATAAAAGCTTTTGAACACGGAATTACTCCAATTGTTTGTTGTGGAGAATCTCTAACTCAGAGAGAACAAGGAATTACAATTGATTGGATTCGTCAACAGATTAAGATTGCTTTCTTGAATGTAACTGCAGATCAAGCTAAAACAGCTGTAATTGCTTATGAACCAATATGGGCAATTGGAACTGGAAAAGTAGCTACAACAGAGCAAGCTCAAGAAGTTTGTGCTGCAATCCGAGTATGTATTAGTGAAATCTATGATCAAGCAACAGCTGAAGCAATCCGTATTCAATATGGTGGCAGTGTATCTGCAGACAGCGCACCTGAACTATTTGCACAAGCAGATATTGATGGTGGATTAGTTGGTGGTGCTAGTTTAAAACCTGAATTCGGAAAGATTGTAAATTATAAATAATAGAGTTATAATAGGAGTCATCTATATTATAGTAATATAGATGACTGCTACACCTTTCTTAGAATGAATAATTTTAAGAAAGGAGACTTTTTTAGTGATAGATGTAATTGTAATTG
>CAZAKD010000281.1:0-309 GCA_964485435.1 uncultured Lachnospiraceae bacterium | reverse complement strand
TCGTGGTCTACCACATACTTTTGAAATAGAATAGGAGTAATTATTATGAGTAAAAAACCTACTGTATTGATGATATTAGATGGTTATGGATTAAATGATAACAAAGAGGGCAACGCAGTTGCTACAGCGAATACACCAGTTATATGTAAGCTTATGAAGGACTACCCATTTGTAAAAGGCTATGCGAGTGGATTGTCTGTAGGACTTCCAGATGGACAGATGGGAAATTCAGAAGTTGGACATCTTAATATGGGAGCTGGAAGAGTTGTATATCAAGAATTAACAAGAATTACAAAAGAGATTAATGAT